>JADGIB010000229.1 GCA_019683665.1 Solirubrobacteraceae bacterium | reverse complement strand
CCTAGCGGCCCAGCAGCGCCAGCTCGCGCGGCTGCAGCAGCGCGACGAGCTCGCCGCGGCCGCCGCGCAGCCGGATCCCGGCCAGCGCGCCCTTGCGCAGCTCGGCCCGGGCGCCGGTCAGGTCGAGGACGAGCTGCTCGAAGTCGGGGTTGTGGCCGACGAGGAGCGTGCGCCGGTCGCCGTCGCCGGCGGCGACGAGCTCGAGCGCCTCGTCGCGGCCGAAGCCGCCGGCCAGCGGCCGGTGCTCGATCGGGTCGACGCCGAGCGCCTCGCAGGCGAGCGCGGCCGTGTCCCGGGCGCGGACCTTCGGGCTGGCGAAGACGAGGTGGACCGGCAGGTCGAGCGCGGCGAGCGCCCGGCCGGCGGCGCGCGCCTGCGCCTCCCCGCGCGGGGTGAGGCGGCGCTCGGCGTCGTCGCCGCGCGCGTCGTGGGGCTCCGCCTCGCCGTGGCGGAGCAGCCAGAGCTGCCGGGCCATGCCGCGAGGCTACCTCGCCGCGGCGCTCACGGCTTCGGGTAGGCCCGGATCGGCGGGCCGGTGTGCGTCCGCCCGTCGGGCGCCGTCCACACGACCCGCCACGTGCGGCCCGTGCGGTTGCGGCCGGTCGCGCGGAAGTAGCCGTCGGCGTCCGTCGTCACCGTCCGCAGCGTCCGCCACCGCCCGCGGCCGTCGCGCTGCTGGATGGTCGCCTCGGTCGGCCCGGTCGCCGGGCGGACCTTGCCCCACAGGCGCACGCCGGTGCGGCCGGCGAGCTGGACGACGAGCGGCAGGCGGAAGCCGTCGTAGGCGGGCTTGCGCTTCCCGTTGGCGAGCTCGAGCCCGGACTCGAAGCCCGGGAACGCGCTGGCGGCCAGCGACCCGCTGCCGCCCTTCGTGTCCTTCGGGTCGTCGCGCAGGAGGTACTGCGAGAACGAGGCGACGCGCGGGTTGTCGTAGGCGAGCTTCTCGGAGATCGCGTAGTACTCGGGCTGCTGGCGCAGCGGCACGCCGAGGAGCCGGTCCGGGTAGGACTGCACGCCGAACTCGTCGAGGTAGATCGGCAGCCGGTCCTTGACGACGCCGGCGCGCGCGGCGAGCTGCAGCGCGCGGTTGAGCCGGTCCACGACGCCCATCGTCACGTCGTCGGGGTTCTCGGGGACGAAGAACGGGCCCTGGCGGGTCGAGTACGAGTGGTGGGCGTAGCCGTCGGCGGGGAGGTTCGTGCAGCGGCCCTTGCGCCGGTAGCTGCGGTCCAGGCACAGCGCCTGGCGCAGGAAGGCCAGCGGCGCGACGACCTTGCCGGTGCCGCGCGGGGCGGTCTCGCCCATGAGCAGCGGGGCGCGCCCGTTGCCGGTCGCGCGCAGCGCCCGCCAGGCGGCGAGGAACAGCCTGCGGTAGAGGCGCCCCGACACCGGGCGGCGGCGCCGGTCGTACTGCGGGCGCAGGAAGTCCGGGTGGTTGGGCTCGTTCCACACCGACCAGATCGCGACCCGGTCGGCGTAGTGGCGCCCGACGGCGGTCATGAACGCCTCGAACTCCTGCGGGCGCGGGTTCGTGACCTTGTCGCGGCGCGCCTTCGTCGCCCAGCGCGGGACCGGGCCCGACACGGTGAGCAGCACCGCCCAGCCGCGCGCCTTGGCCGCGTCCAGCAGCGCGTCGTACTCGCCCCAGCGGTAGACGGACGGGTCGGTGAGGTCGACCGACGGCTTTGTGCGCGCGTTCGGCGACGGCGCGACGTTCGCCCACGTGAGGATGACCCGGAGGCGATCGACGCCGAGGTCGGCGATCTTGTCCATCGCGGCCGGGCGCGTCGCCGGGTCGAGCAGGTCGCGCGGGGCCTCGAAGGTCATGAACTGGTCGCGGGCGGCGTCGGCGGCGGGGGCGGCCAGCGCGATGAGCGCGCACGCCAGCGCGGCGACGCGGAGCGTCGGGCGGAGCATCTTGCCGGTAGAACGCCGCGGCCGGCCCGAGGTTGCGGAGCGCGCGGTAGCGTCCGCGCCATGAGCCACGGGTCCGCGGGCGACGACGTCGTCCGCACGCACGCGGAGGCGGCCGGCAACGCGCGCGAGCCGCTCGTCGTCCTCGAGCCGCTGCGGGGGTTCCTCGACGCGCAGGGCCTCGGGTCCGGGGAGGTCGCCGTCGAGCCGATCGGCGAGGGCCACTCGAACGTCACCTGCCTCGTGCGCCGCGAGGACGGCACCGAGGTCGTCCTGCGCCGCCCGCCGCGCGGCCCGCTGCCGCCGAGCGCCCACGACGTGATCCGCGAGGCGCGGCTGCTCGGCGCGCTCGGCCCGACGGCGGCGCGGGTCCCGGCCGTGCTCGCGGTGGCCGAGGACGCCGAGGTGATCGGCGCGCCGTTCTACGTCATGGAGAAGGTCGACGGGCACGTCGTCACCGATGCGCTGCCCGCCGCGCTCGACACGCCGCGGCAGCGCCGCCGCCTGGCCGAGGAGCTCGTCGACGCGCTCGTCGAGGTCCACGCCGTCGACTGGGAGGCGGCCGGCCTGACCGGGTTCGGCCGGCCGACCGGCTACCTCGAGCGCCAGCTGCGCCGCTTCGCCGGGCTGTGGGAGCACAACCGCACCCGCGACCTGCCCGAGGTCGAGCGGGTCGGGCGCTGGCTGGCCGACCACCTGCCCGCCTCGCCGCCGGCGACGGTCGTCCACGGCGACTACCGGCTCGGCAACGTCATGGTCGCCCACGACGCGCCCGCCCGGATCGTGGCGATCTTCGACTGGGAGATGGCGACGCTCGGCGACCCGCTCGCCGACGTCGGCTACCTGACGGCGATGTGGGTGCAGGCCGACGACCCGCCGACGCGCTTCGAGCTGTCGCCGGTCACCCGCCGCACGGGCTTCCCGACCCGGGCCGAGCTCGTCGCCCGCTACGAGGAGCGCTCGGGCCGGGCGATGACCGACATCCGCTGGTACCAGGCCCTCGCGCTGTGGAAGGCGGTCGTGTTCATGGAGGGCAACTACCGCCGCGCGCTGGCGGGCACGACCGACGACCCGTACCTGAAGGCGTTCGGCGACGGGGTCGTCGAGCTGGCGCGGCGGGCGGAGGCGGTCGCCCGTGGCGGGTGAGCCGGGCCGCCGCGACGGCCTGCTCGTCGACTTCGGCGGCGTCCTGACGACGAGCGTGTTCGCCTCGTTCGCGGCCTTCTGCCGGGCCGAGGGCCTGGACGCCGGCGCGCTGCGCGACGCGTTCCGGGCCGACCCGCGGGCGCGGCGGCTGCTCGAGGACCTCGAGACGGGCCGACTGGACCCGGCGGCGTTCTCGGCCGCGCTCGGCGAGCGGCTCGGGCTGGCCGACGCGACCGACCTGCCGCGGCGCCTGTTCGCCGAGCTCCGGCCCGACCCGGCGATGATCGCCGCCGTGCGCCGCGTCCGCGCGGCCGGGGTGCGGACTGGGCTCGTGTCGAACTCGTGGGGCGACGCGACCGCCTACGACGTCCTCCCCGACGGCCTGTTCGACGCGACGGTCATCTCCTCCGAGGTCGGGCTGCGCAAGCCGGACCCGGCGATCTACGCGCTCGGCGCGCAGCGGATCGGCGTCCCGCCCGAGCGCTGCGTGTTCGTCGACGACCTCGGCGGCAACCTGAAGCCGGCGGCCGCGCTCGGCATGGCGACCGTCCGCCACGTCCGGGCCGACGAGACGATCGCGGCGCTCGAGGCGCTCCTCGGGCCGGCGGTCAGATCATCCGCCGCTGCGCCGCCCAGCGGGTCAGCTCGTGGCGGTTCGTGAGCTGGAGCTTGCGCAGGACGTTGGAGACGTGCGTCTCGACCGTCTTGACCGACAGGTGCAGGCGGGCGGCGATCTCCTTGTACGTGTAGCCGCGGGCGATGAGGAGCAGGACGTCCTGCTCGCGGGCGGTGAGCTGGTCGAGCTCGGGGTCGGCGGCCGCGGCGGGCGCCTCGCCGCCGGTGAACGCGTCGAGCACGAACCCGGCCAGCCACGGCGAGAAGACGGCGTCGCCGTCGGCGACGCGGTGGATCGCGTCGACGAGGTCGGCGGGCGAGATCGACTTCGTCACGTACCCGCGCGCGCCGGCGCGGATCGTGGCGATGACGTCCTCGGGGGCGTCGGAGACCGACAGGGCCAGGAAGCGGACGCCGGGCCGCTCGGCGTGGACGGGCGCGATGACCGCGTGGCCGCCGCCGTCGGGCAGGTGGACGTCGAGGAGGACGACGTCGGGGTCCTCGGCGCGGATGAGCGGCACGGCCGCCTCGACGGTCCCGGCCTCCCCCACGACGCGGACGGTCGGGCCCAGCCCGGCGCGCAGCCCGGCCCGGAAGATCTCGTGGTCGTCGACGATCACGACCCGGCGCAGCGGCACGTTCATGACCCGGCATCCTCCCGCGCGGCGGCCCGGCGCGGCAGCGTGAGCTCGACCTCGGTCCCCTCCCCGGGCGCGGTGACGATCGTCGCGCGCCCGCCGGCGCGGGCCATCCGCCCGACGATCGACTCGCGCACGCCGTGGCGGTCGTCGGCGCCCGCGGCGCGGGCGCAGCCGGCGCCGCGGGCGCGCCCCCCCACCGACCCCGCGGCCGCGGTCACCCCCGCGAGCACGGCGATGCGCTCGACGCCGGCGTGGCGGCCGGCGTTCGTCATCGCCTCCCGCGCGGCGGCCGCGAGCGCGGCCAGGCCGTCGTCGAGCGGCGCGTCGCTGGGCTGGACGAGGTCGACGGCGACCCCGTAGTGCTCCTCGACGTCGGCGGCGGCGGCGCGCAGCGCGCCGGCCAGCGTCTCGCCGCCCGCGCCGTCGCCGGCGCCCTCGCCGCCGTAGAGCCAGGCGCGCAGCTCGCGCTCCTGGCGGCGGGCGAGCGACTGCGCGCGCCGGGGGTCGTCGACGCGCTGGATGAGCGCGAGCGTCTGCAGCACCGAGTCGTGCAGGCGGGCGGCGACGCGGGCGCGCTCCTCGCTGCGGATGCGCTCGCGGCGCTCGGCCTCGGCCTCGGCGCGGGCGCGCGCGAGCCGCGGGCCGAGCAGGAGGCCGAGCCCGGCGGCGACGATCGCCCCGGCGACGACGGCCGACGACAGCTCGGCGAGGTCGCTGCCGGCCGACAGGAACAGGTAGGCGCCGCCGCCGAGCAGCGCGAGGCCGCCGCCGAGGCGGGCCAGCTCGCGCAGCTGCGGGCGCTCGTCGGCGCGGCCGGCGAGCACCTGGCGCCACACGAGCGCGACGCCGCCGGCGAGCAGGGCGGTCGGCAGCAGGACGCCGAGCGGGATCAGCAGCCCGCGGACGGCGAGGCCGAGCGTTGCGGCGCCGAGGAGGACGGCGACCCCGACCGCGGTCGGGCGGCGCTCGGGCCACGGCCGCGCCGGCGCCGGCTCGGGCGGCATGAGGAGCGCGAGCGCGCCGTAGGCGACGAGCCCGAGCCCGCCGAGGAGGACGAGCGCGGCGAACGCGAGGCGGACGAGCGCGGCGTCGACGCGGTAGCCGCGGGCGATGCTGCCGCAGACGCCGAGGAGGACGCGGTCGGCCGCGCTGCGCTCGAGGTCGGGCAGGTTCACCGGGCGGCGGTCGGCGGGCCGGCGGGCCGGTCACGCATCGCGGATCACCCTCACGTCGCCGACGTCGACCTTCGCGTCGAGCGCGAGGACGGGCGGCTCGCCGTCGCGCGCCCGCGGGCGGCGGGTCGGCGCGAGGTCGCCGTGGACGACGCTCTCGCCGACGGCGTCGACGCGGACCTCGGGGTCGACGCGGACCTGGATCTGCCCGAAGCCGAGGCGGGCGACGAGCGGCGTGACGCCGTCGGGGAGGTCGACGCCGCGCAGGTCGATCTCCAGCAGCCCCATGCCGAGACGGTACTCGGGGGCGATCGCGGCGGCGCTCGCGGGCCGCGCGACCCGGTGGCCGGCGCCGTCGTCGAGCTCGTCGGCGAGCGCGGCGACGCCGGCGGCGGCGAGCGCGAGGACGGCGCCGGTCGCATATACACATCTGACG
>JADGIB010000228.1 GCA_019683665.1 Solirubrobacteraceae bacterium | reverse complement strand
GGCGGCCGCGCTGCGTCATCACAGCAAACGTCACGACCCCCGCCGACCGTCCCAACCGCCGGTCAAAGCTCCGTCACCACCCGAATCGGTGGATCCGGGATAACGCCGGGCGCTCTCAGATGAGCCGGGCGCTGTTCGAGCGCGCGGCGGCGGGCCGCCATGCCGCCGACTCGGCCGGCACCCAGCCGGCCGAGCGCGTCCACCCACAGGTCATCCCAGGCGATGCGGGAGCTGGAGCTCGACCTTGAGGGGCGCAAGCCAAAGCGCCTCAAGCGCGAGCACGCGGAGTGGGCGGATGTGGTGGTGACGATGGGCTGCGGCGACGAATGCCCCTACATCCCCGGCAAGCGCTACCTCGACTGGGACCTCCCCGACCCCGGCGACATGCCGCTCGCGGAGGTGCGCCGGCTCCGCGACGAGATCGCGCGGCGCACCGAAACGCTCGCTCGCGAGCTCGACTAGCGGCCGCAGGCTACCGCACCAGGCGGTCGCGAACCTCGGGCGGGTATGTCAATCACGCACCCCGCGGCGAGTACATGATGACGGCCACTCCGACCAGGCAGATGCCCGCGCCGATCAGGTCGTAGCGGTCTGGGCGAAAGCCGTCGAGCGCCATCCCCCTCAGCAGCGAGCCCGCCACGAACACCCCTCCATAGGCGGCCAGGATGCGCCCGAAGTGCGGGTCGGTCTGGAAGGTGGCGACGAACCCGTAGAGGAAGAGCGCCAGCCCGCCGAGGAGCGCCAGCGCCCAGCCACGGCCCTCGCGAACGGATTGCCAGACAAGCCAGGCGCCGCCGATCTCCGCGAGCGCGGCGATCACGAACAGGGCGACCGAGCGCGCGATCGTGACGGCATCCATATTGCGAGAGAGCTAACCGGACGGCGCGGACGCCGCCCGAGGTGAGCCGCTCACCCGTCGAGCAAGGGCTCGACGTCAGCTCGAGCGCGTGGCGAGCAGGCCCGTGCCGATCAGCGCGCACGTCGCCACGAGCATCGCTGCGGCCGGAAAGAGGAACGCGGCGCCGGGCGAGACGGCGGTGTAGAGGAGGCCGGCGAGGCCGCTCGCGATGACGTTGCCGAAGCTCTGGATCGCGGCCAGGGCCCCGAAGCTCGATCCGCGCAGGCCCTCCGGCGCCAGAGCGGCGACGGCGGAGTGCTCGGCGGTCTCGACCGCGCCGATGCCGATCCCGGCGACGACGAAGCAGGCCGCGAGCAGGGCGATGCTCGCGCCGCTGAGGGCGAAGCCGAGGTAGGCGGCCCCGAAGGCCACGACACCGCCGGCCAGCACCAACACCGGTGTACGCAGATCCGCGAGCCGCCCCGCCGGGACGCTGGTCACCGCCGCCGCGAGGTTGTAGAGGACATAGAGGGCGATCGCGATCTGCGCGGCCGACTCGGTCGACCGTCCGGGCTCGAGCAGATCGGTGGCGCGCAGGATGAGGAGGGTCGCGGCGACGTTGCCGAGCTCGAAGACGCCGATCGCGCCCAGCAGGCGGCCGAGCGCCCCGCGCAGCACGGGCCTGATCCGCAGCCGGATCGGCCGGTGCTGCCGATGCCGCGGTCGCGCCGTGTGGCGGATCGCGTAAACGATCGCGGCGACCGCGAACAGACCGGGGATCGCCGAGAGCAGGATCGCGGTGCGGATGCCGACGAGACCGACGAGCGCCAGCGCGAGCAGCGGTCCGACGATCGCCCCGACGTTGTCCATCGCGCGCTCGAAGCCGTAGGCGCGCCCGTAGGCCGCGGCGGGCACCGCGTCGGCCAGGAGGGCGTTTCGCGACGGCACGCGCAGCCCACGCGCGGTCCACGCACCGGCCCGGAGCACGCCCGCCTGCCAGGCCGTCGCCGCCGCGCCGATCAGGGCCGAGAGGACCGCCGTGCTCGCATAGCCGCCGACCGCCGTGGCGCGCCGGCGGCGGGGATCGTCGGCGAGCGCGCCGCCGCCGAGCCGGGCCGCTCCCGCGAGGCCGTCGGAGATCCCCTCGATCAATCCGAGCGCGCTCGCCGGCGCGCCGAGCGTCGAGGTCAGAAACGAGGGCAGCAGAGCGGTCGGGATCTCGTGCCCGGCATCGGCGAGCAGGCTGGCCGCGCCGATGCCGCGGACACCCGGCGTGAGCCAGGGATCCCTGCGCCGCTGCGGTTCGTCGATCGGGGCGATTGGCACGAAACGCGCAGGCTACGGGGGGGTCCCGCCCGCGGCGGTTGCCGGCTCCCGCAGCCCCGGCTCCTCCGGTTGCCCGCCGGGGAGCTCGCGGTGCGCGATCCTTCGCGCCGTGCTCGCTCGCACCGAGATCGACCGCGCCCGGGGGGCGCTGCTCGGCACCTTCGCCGGCGACGCGCTCGGGATGCCCTACGAGGGCGCCCCGCCGGCCGCGGTCCCCGAGCGGCTCGAGATGCTCGACGCGCGCCTCGGTCGCGGCACCTACACCGACGACACGCAGATGACGATCGCGCTCGCCGAGTCCCTGCTGGAGCGGGGTGTCGTCGACGCGGAGGCGCTCGGGCGCGCGTTCGCCCGCGCCCACGACCCCCGCCGCGGCTACGGGTCGGGCACGACCGACGTGCTCCGGCGCATCCGCTCGGGCACCCACCCGCACGCGGCGGCAAGCGCGGCGTTCGCGGGGAAGGGCTCGCTCGGCAACGGGGCCGCGATGCGCGTCGCGCCCGTCGCCGTGCGCTACTGCGGCAACGGCGACCTGCTCGCCCACGCCGCGCGAGCGAGCGCCGGCGTCACACACGCCCACCCGATCGCCGTCGACGCCGCCGTCGCCCCGGGGGCGGCGATCGCCGCCGCCCTCGACGGCGAGCCGCCGCGCGGGGCCGCGCTCGCGGCCGCGACCACACCGGAGCTCAGCGACCGCCTGGCCAGCGCACGCGAGCTGCTCGACGCCCGCCCCGAGCCCGCAGCCGTGGCGGCCGCACTCGGCAACCGACCGACCGCCCACGAGTCCGTCCCGGCGGCGATCTACGCGGCCGCAGCGCACGAGTCGGTCGAGCAGTCGATCACGTTCGCGATCCGCTGCGGCGGCGACACCGACACGATCGGCGCCATGGCCGGCACGATCGCAGCCGCCCGTGCCGGCGCCAGCGCGATCCCCGCGCGCTGGACCGAGGCGCTCGAAGACGGCCCCAGGGGCCGACGCCACCTCGAGCGCCTGGCGGACCTGCTCGTCGCCGCTCGCGACGGCTGAGAGGATGCCCGCTATCCTCCCGCCCGAGCGATGAGGCTCGCTCCTAACCGCGGTTAGCTCCGCTGATGGCCTCTACCCCCGATGTCGAACGACACTTGGAGGCCATCAGGTGGATCCGGTTCAGCTCGCAGCAGTCCTCGCCGCCGTAGTCGTCCTCGCCAGCGTGATCTCGGTCGAGATCGGCCTCTCGGTCGCCCTGGTCGAGCTCGCGCTCGGCGTCGTGGTCGGGAACCTGTTCGGCCTCGACCCGAACACCGACTGGCTCGTCTTCATCGCCACCTTCGCCTCGATCCTGCTCACCTTCCTGGCGGGCGCCGAGGTCGATCCCCAGGACTTCCGCGAGCGCTGGGTCGCCTCGCTCGCGATCGGCATCGTCTCCTTCCTCGGGCCGTTCGGCGTCGCCGCTCTCGTCGCCTACGGCGCCCTCGACTGGGACCCCAAGGCGGCGCTGATCGCCGGCACCGCACTCTCGACCACTTCGCTCGCCGTCGTCTACGCGGTGCTCGTCGAGACCGGCCTCAACGCGACCCGGATCGGGAAGCTGATCATGTCGGCCTGCTTCGTCACCGACATGGGCACCGCGGTCGCGCTGTCCGCGATCTTCATCAAGCCGAATGCCTGGTTCCCGCTCTTCCTCGCGGTCTCGGTCGTCCTCATCCTCGCGCTGCCCAAGCTCGCCCCGGCGTTCTTCCGCCGCTACGGCGACCGGGTGATCGAGCCCGAGATCAAGCTGATCTTCGCCTGCCTGCTCGTGCTCATGGTCGTCGCCGACGCGGCCAAGGGGCATGCCGTGCTCCCGGCCTTCATCCTCGGCCTGGTGATGGCCCGCCACTACCAGCAGCACAGGCTCGAGCAGGAACGCCTCCGCGTCGTCGCCTTCGCCTTCCTGACCCCGTTCTTCTTCCTGCGCGGAGGCCTCAACGTCTCGCTCGGCGCCGTGTTCGCGAACCTCGGGCTGCTGGCGATCCTGTTCGCCGCAAAGATGGTCCCCAAGCTCGGGCTGGTGCTCCCGCTGGCCCGCCGCTACGTGCCCGAGCACGCCACCTTCGCCACCCTGCTGATGAGCACCGGCCTCACCTTCGGCACGATCTCCTCCCTCTACGGCCTGCAGGCTGGGATCATCGACCAGACCCAGTTCTCCCTCCTGGTCACCGTCGTCGTGCTCTCGGCGATACTCCCCACGGCGATCGCACAACGCTGGTTCTCGCCCGACGTCGAAGCCGAGCAGGCGGCGGATGTCTCTCAAGCCGGCGTCGCCGCCGCAGCGCCGGCACGAAGGCCCGTCCCAGCGGGAGAGGAAGCATGAGCCCCTACCAGTTCGACAACCCACTCGTCGCGATCGACGGCTCGGAGGGAGCGCAGCGCGCGCTCGACTGCGCGCTCTCCCTGGTCGAGCGCCTGGGAGGCCAGCTCACAGCGCTCGTCGTCGAGGGCAAGCTGAACCGCCCCGGGGAACTTGGAGGCTCGATCTCTTGAGAGGATCTGAGCCATATGCCAAGGAAGCCGCCGTATCCGCGTGAGGTCCGTGAGCGGGCGACGCGGATGGTGTTCGATCAGCAGAGCGCCTATGAGTCGCAGTGGGCGGCGATCACGTCGATCGCCGGGAAGTTCGGGATGACCGCGGAGACGCTCAGGAGTTGGGTGCGTCAGGCCGAGACCGATGCGGGTAAGCGCCCGGGGGTCACGAGCGCGGAGGCCGAGCGCATCAAGGAGCTCGAGCGTGAGAACCGCGAGTTGCGCCGCGCGAATGAGATCCTCAAGGCGGCGTCGGCTTTCTTTGCGCGGGAGCTCGACCCGCATCCGCCGAGGAGATGAGCGTCTTCATCGACGACCACAAGGCTCGCTTCGGGGTCGAGCCGATCTGCCGTGCACTGCAGGTCGCCCCGTCGACGTACTACGCGGTCAAGCAGCGACGGAGCCAGCCGTCTGCGCGTGCCCGGCGCGACGCAGATCTGTTGGTGGAGATCCGCCGGGTCCACGAGCAATCGCGGGGTCTTTACGGGGCTCGGAAGGTGTGGTGGCAGCTGCGCCTGGACGGCATCGAGGTCGCGCGCTGCACGGTCGAGCGGCTGATGCGCCAGCATGGGCTTGAGGGCGTCAGACGCGGCCGCAGACGCCGCACCACGATTCCCGACGAGCAGGCAAGCCGGCCCGCTGATCTCGTCGAGCGCGACTTCAGCGCCGACGCGCCGAACTTGCTGTGGGTGGCGGACTTCACCTACGTGATGACGTGGGCGGGCGTCGTCTACGTCGCGTTCGTCATCGACGCCTTCAGCCGTCGGATCGTGGGCTGGAAGGCCGACACGACGATGAAGACCAGCCTCGTGCTCGACACGCTGGAAATGGCCCTGTGGACACGCCAGCGCGACGGCTTGCCGCTCGGTGAGGGACTCATTCATCATCACGACAACGGGTCGCAGTACACGTCGTTTGCCTTTACCAGCCGGCTCGTCGAGGCCGGCGTCGACGCGTCGGTCGGCTCGGTCGGCGACGGGTACGACAACGCGCTGGCCGAGACCACGATCGGCCTCTACAAGACCGAGAAGATCCACCGCGAAGGGCCGTGGCGGACCCTGGCCGATGTCGAGCTGGCCACCCTCGAATGGGTCGACTGGTACAACCACGCCCGCCTGCACTCCGCCTGCGGCGGAGTCTCGCCCGCGCAGTACGAGCAACACCACAACCACGATCTAGAGTCTCGTCTCGAGACTCAATAACCACCGCCTCCAACAAACCCGGGGCGGTTCA
>JADGIB010000227.1 GCA_019683665.1 Solirubrobacteraceae bacterium | reverse complement strand
CTCCAGCTCGGTGCTGCGCCGGCGGTCGAGCGCGCGCAGGCTCGAGCGCAGCCACCCGTTCTGCACGAACGTCTCCCGCCCGTCGGGGCGCACCTCGGTCACCGTCACCTGCAGGTCGACGTCGCGCGTCGACGCCTGGATCCACAGGTCGACGGCGCCGGCCCCGATCACCGCGGTGTCGGCGGCCAGCGGCGCGCTGAGCCAGCTCGCGGCGGTGCCGGGCGGGTTGGGGTCCCAGTGGTAGGTCGGCGTCGCCGTCCACAGCCCGCCGGGCCCGCCGGCGGTGTTGCCGGTGAAGCTCGTCGCGGGCCGCGCCCTGGGGTTCCAGGTGAAGCGGTCCTCGCCGTCGGCGGCCGGCGGGGCGTCGGTGAGCGTCCCGCCCGGACCGACGTGCCAGGCGCGCGCCTGCGTCCCCGGGATCGGCCACGACGGGAACGACTGCTCGAACGCGGCGACCGGCGCGCCCGGCATCGGCGAGCCGGCGCCGTTGTCGAACAGCACGCGCACCCGCGGCTGCGCCTCGAACGCGGCGAGCGCGGACGCGAAGTCGGGCTGGTCGCGGATCGGGTCGGGCGGGAGCGTCTGGTCGGGCACGCCGAGGACGGCCTGGTAGATCGCTCCGGCCGCCCCGCTCGCCGCGGCCGGCAGCACGGGCCTGCGCTGCGCGACGTACAGCTCGAGGAAGTCGAACCAGCGGTTGAACGTCGCCGGGTCCAGCGAGTCGGTGTGCACGCCGTTGGTGAACGTGAACCAGGCGCGGTCGGTGCCCGTGAAGCGCGACGCGAGCGCCGGGCAGTGGCCGCCGGTCTGCTCGTCGGTCCACTGGCAGGCCAGGAACGTCGGCACCGTGATGCGGTGCACGAAGGTGATCGGCGCGAGCGGGTCGGCGACCTGCGGGCGGTAGTAGCGGTTGGCCCGGGTCTTGGCGATCAGGTCGACGGCCTGGTCGTGCAGTGCCTGGTTGCGCTCGCAGACCCGGTCGCCCTCGCGGATGCGCTCCAGCGCCCAGGCCTGCCCGCCGCGCGGCGAGGCCGGACGCGCGTCGTGCACGCGGTCCTTGGCCCACGACAGCGCGAAGCCCGTGTTGAGGATCCCGCCCGGGTAGAGCGTCGTCTGGGTGCTGTCGATCACCGACAGCGGCGTGATCGCGGCGAGGCTCGGCGGCCGCGTGGCGGCGACGAAGAGCTGGCTGATGCCGCCGTAGGAGACGCCGGCCATGCCGACCTTCCCGTTCAGCACCCACGGCTGGCGCGCGACGGTCTCGACCACGTCGTAGCCGTCGAGCGCCTGCAGCGGCTCGAAGTAGTCGAACGCGCCCCCCGAGCAGCCGGTGCCGCGCATGTTCACGTCGACGACCGCGTAGCCGAGCAGGCCCAGCACCGCCTGGATCGAGCTCTCGCCGCCGGACGGGTTCGCGTACCCGTAGCCCGAGTACTCCACGAGCGTCGGGTACGGCCCCTGGTCGGCGGGCCCGGGCAGCGTGACGTTGACCGCCAGCTTCGTGCCGTCGCGCGTGGTCAGGTAGCCGTACCCGCCGGCCGGCAGGCGTTGCGCGTAGCGCTTCGTCGACGGCGGCGCGGCGCGCGGGCGCAGGACCCGGACCGCGCGCGACGGCCGTCCCCTGCCGACCCGCACGCGGTAGCCGCCGCGCGGGCGCACGTTGCGGAACACGACGCCGCCCTGGCGCCCCGCGCGCCGGACGGCGACCCGGTCGCCGCGGTGCAGCAGCACGGCCCGCGCGCCGGGCGGGGCGCCCGTGACGTGGACCTGCTCGACGGAGCCCCGCACCACGGGAGCCCCGGAGGCCGCCGGCGCGGCCAGCAGCGCGGCGGCCAGCGCCGCGGCGATGAACGTCGACCCGATCGCGCGCACGGCGCGCACTCTTCCAGGAACGGCGGACGCCGGGCGTCAGTCAGCCGGCGCGGGCGTGATGTCGCGCTCGTAGCAGCACGACCGCTCGTCCTCGGCGTAGTCGCCCCAGCACGGGACGGAGCGGTAGCCGGCGCTCTCGTACAGGCCGATCGACTCGTGCTGGCCGCTGGCGGTGTGCAGGCGGACCGTCACGTAGTGGCGCAGCGCGGCCTCGCGCTCCAGCGCCCGCAGGATCTCGCGGCCGAGGCTGCGCCGGCGCGCCTCGGGCGTCACGTACATGCGCTTGATCTCGACGATCTCCGGCGTGTGCTCGCGCAGCGCTCCGCAGCCCACCGCCTGGCCGGTGGCCGCGTCGCGGGCGACGAGGAACACGGTCAGGTCGCGGTCGAGCCGCAGCGCGGCGCCGGAGAGCTCGCCGTAGCGCTCGGTCAGCTCCGCCTCCTGCGCGTCCAGCAGGGCGTGGCCGTCGGGCGAGTCGGCGGGCTCCTCGCTGATGCGGATCTCGATCTGCGCGGGACGCGGTGTCGTCGCCATCAGCCACAACGGTACCCCGGATCCGGTGCGAGCACCCGCGCGCTCGCGCTACACGCGGTGGGTGCCGCGCAGGTCGCGCGTGAACGTGCCCCGGCCGTCCCCGTTGACGTCGTAGCGGACGGTGCCGTCGCCGGTGAACGCCGGGTCGACGACCGTGAAGGCGTCCGAGACCGGGGTCTCGCAGGTGTGGCGGCCGCTGACGCGCACGTTGAGGACCTCCGCCAGGTCGCAGGTCCGCGTCTCGATGTCGGTGTCGGGGTCGGCGGGGTTGAACGGCGGTCTTGAGCATCGCGCGACCGTACGAACGGGGTTCGGTCGATCCCAGCCCTCATCTGCGGGGTTTCGCGCGGGAGACCGCGCGCGCTTGACGGACGGGCGGCGCGGATGTCAGCGTCTGGGACGATGAGCGCCGCCGAGCCCCAACCGGTCCTCACGCCCATCACCGAGTCGGCGATCTTCCTCGTGATGACCGTCGAGCCCGGTGGCGAGGACGCCGTCCGCGACGTGCTCGCCGACGTGTCGGGGCTGCGACGCTCGGTCGGGTTCCGCCGGCCCGAGGACGGGCTCACGTGCGTCACCGGCATCGGGGCCGAGCTGTGGGACCGGATGTTCGGCGCCCCGCGCCCCGCCGGCCTGCACCCGTTCCGCGAGGTGGCCGGCACCGTCCACACCGCCCCGGCCACGCCCGGCGACCTGCTGTTCCACATTCGCGCGCACCGCTTCGACCTGTGCTTCGAGCTGGCCCAGCACCTGCGGACGCGGCTGCGCGGGGCCGCGCGGGTCGTCGACGAGGTCCACGGCTTCCGCTCGTTCGACCTGCGCGACCTGCTCGGCTTCGTCGACGGCACCGAGAACCCGGAGGGCGACGCCGCGGCGCAGGCGGTCGTCGTCGGCGACGAGGACCCGCTGTTCGCCGGCGGCAGCTACCTCGTCGTGCAGAAGTACGTCCACGACCTGGACGCGTGGGACGCGCTGCCCGTCGAGGAGCAGGAGCTGGCGATCGGGCGCACCAAGCTCGACGACATCGAGCTCGACGACGACGTCAAGCCCGCCAACTCGCACGTCGCGCTGAACACGATCGTCGACGAGGACGGCGAGGAGCGCCAGATCGTGCGGTTCAACATGCCGTTCGGGCGGGTCGGCACCGACGAGTACGGCACGTACTTCGCCGGCTACGCGCGCGACCCCGGCGTGATCGAGCAGATGCTGGAGAACATGTTCGTCGGCAAGCCGCCCGGCAACCACGACCGGATCCTCGACTTCTCGACGGCGCTGACCGGGAACCTGTTCTTCGTCCCGACCGCCGACTTCCTCGACGACCCGCCGCCGCGCGCGGGCGTGGCCGCGGCCGCCGAGGAGGCCGGCGACGACGCCGGCGCCGCCGACCCCCAGCCGGACCCGGCGGGCGGGTCGCTGGGAATCGGCGGCCTGCGGCTCGTCTGACCGGCGACGGTCAGGCCGACCCGGCCGGCGGCAGGGCGACGCCGACGTCGCCGTCCGGCTCCGGGACCGCGATGCCGGCATCGTCGCCGCCGCCCGCCTCCGCGGCCTCGTCGCGGCACTGGGCCGGCGAGCCGCTGCGGATCGTCAGCGGGACGATGTGCGGACGGGCGTAGAACGTCCCGACCTCCGCGGTGATCGCCTCGCACCGCCCCAGCCGGTTGGCCTTCAGGCTCACCGGGAAGCACCCCGAGCGCCCGCGGAACGGGATCGACATCGTGCCGTCGGCGTAGAAGTTGTCCAGGTTCGTCGTGCCGACCGGCAGCCGCAGCCCGGCGGGGGCCGGGCGGGCCAGCGTCACGCAGGCCACGACCGAGCGCTGGTTGGCCGTGCCGATCCACAGCGGCTCGCTCGTGTCGAGCGCCGGGCCGCCCTCGCGCTCGTGGAACGTGATCCGCTCCACGCCGACCGGGACGACCGCCCCGAGGTCGATCGCGATCCGCTCGTGCGGCTGGTCGGTGTTGGGGATGCGCAGCCCGTCGAAGCGCTCGACCTGGACCATGCTGCAGCGCAGCGGGCACTTGCGCGCGAACGACTCGCTGTTGGGGTGCTTGTCGCGCCCGAGACCGCCCCACCACGTCCACGCCATCGTCACGTCGATCTGCGGCGTGAACTCGACGACCTCCGTCATCAACCCGCTCGTCTGCCACAGCGCGCTGGCGTGGAAGTCCATCGTCGCGCCGGAGAGGTCGTTGACCGCCATCGGCTTCTGGTGGTTGCCCAGCCATCCGGTCCCCTGTCCGGCGAAGCACTTGCGCGGCCCCTCGTTGGCGATGATCGTCGCCACGCCCCCGCTGGCGTCGCACGGGCTCTTGGAGAAGAACGTCCAGGCCGCGTGGTTGCCGGACGTGCGCGAGCGCACGCCCCAGTCGGGGATCTCGCGGGTGACCGTGTCGCTGTAGCTGTAGCTGGCGTTGATCGACCCGCCGATGTTGCCGCCGCCGACCTGCCCGCCGGTGTAGCCGGCGGTCGCGGCGAACCCGATCGAGAACGTCGTCCCCGACGTGTACTGCGTGATCGAGTTGGGCGTCACCGGGGCCGACTTGCGCAGGGTCAGCCCGGCCGGCGGACGGATCCCGGCGTCGACGGAGGCCGTCCACCAGCCGCGGTTGTCCTGCCAGCCGCCGGCCAGCGGATCGCGGATGAACTGGTCCTTGCGCGACGGGTCGAGGATCGGCGACACGGTCCCGTCGAGCTCCCAGTACAGGTACTGCGTCGGGCCCTCCGGTCCGGTGCCGCCGGGGGCGACGGTCGTGTCGTTGCTGAGGTAGGCCGTGAAGGTCTGCGTGCTCGACACCATCGGGGTCTGGCGCCACGAGCGCCAGGCGTCGCCCTTCGGCGTGTCGCTGTTGAGGCTCGGCCACCGCAGCACGGGCGAGCCGACGGTCGTGATCCGCCAGCGGGCCGTCAGCAGCGACGCCGGCACGGGGTTGGACGCCTCGCCGCCGGCGGCGGCGCGGGCGGCCGGGCGATCGGACGCGATCGTGCGGTACAGGCGCTTGGCGTAGCGGCGCTGGACCGCGCGACGCGCCGCGCGGGCGCCGGGACGCGACGATGCCGCCGGCGCCAGGAAGTCGACGACCTCCACGTCGGGCTGGCCGCCGGGACGCTCGCCGCGACGCACCGCGGTCACGACGGTGTGCCCGGGCGTCGCGCTGCCGACGTGGCGGGCGAGCGCGGTCCGCCGCGCGTTCGGGCCGGCGTTGAGGACGATCAGCCAGTTGCCGGCCTGCAGCGCGGCGCGCACCGCGCGGCTGCGGCTCAGCCGCTTCACCCCGACCTCACGCGCGTCGACGACCAGGGCTCGATCGTCGCTGCGGCCCGGCCGCCGCGCATTGGCGCGCCGTAGCATTCGCCGCGCCTGGGCGTCCGTGCGCGCCCGCCGGAAGGCCACCTGGTCGCCGTACGCGCTGCGCAGCGCCCGCATGGTCCCGTTGCGCCAATCGCCGGCGACGACCACCTCGGCGCGCACCGGCTTGGCGTCGGCCGGCGGCGGCATCGCGGACAACCCGGCCGCTGCGGCGATGGCCCCCGCCCCGATCCAGGCGGCACGGCGCCCGCCCCTCACCTGACTGCTCATGCGTCCCTCCGTGA
>JADGIB010000009.1 GCA_019683665.1 Solirubrobacteraceae bacterium | reverse complement strand
CCTAGCGGCCGGCGGCCGCGTTCAGGTTCTCGAGGTCGCGGCGCAGCTCGCGGATCTCGTCGCGCAGCCGGGCGGCGTACTCGAAGCGCAGCTCGTCGGCGGCCGCGAGCATCTCCTCCTCCAGCTCGACGATCGTGCGCTCGAGCTGCTCGGCGGTCATCGGCTCGTCGGTCGCCTTGCGCCGGCGCTTTCCGCGCCTGTTCGACGGGACCTTCGACTCGCCCTGGAGGAACTCGGTGATGTCGGAGATGCCCTTGACGATCGTCGCCGGGGTGATCCCGTGCTCCTCGTTGTAGGCGATCTGGATCGCGCGGCGGCGGTTCGTCTCGTCGATCGCCGCGCGCATCGCCGCCGTCTCCTTGTCGGCGTACATGATCACCATGCCGTCCTGGTTGCGGGCGGCGCGCCCGATCGTCTGGATGAGCGACGTCTCCCCGCGCAGGAAGCCCTCCTTGTCGGCGTCGAGGATCGCCACGAGCGACACCTCGGGCAGGTCGAGGCCCTCGCGCAGGAGGTTGACGCCGACGAGCACGTCGTACTCCCCCAGCCGCAGGTCGCGGATGATCTGGATGCGCTCGAGCGTGTCGATCTCCGAGTGCAGGTAGCGCACCCGGAAGCCCATCTCGAGGAGGTAGTCGGTCAGGTCCTCGCTCATCTTCTTCGTGAGCGTCGTGACCAGCGTCCGCTCCTCGCGCTCGACCCGGGCGCGGATCTCGTTCATGAGGTCGTCGATCTGGTTGCGCGTCTCGCGCACCTCGACGACCGGGTCGACGATGCCGGTCGGGCGGACGATCTGCTCGACGATCCGGGAGCTGTGGGTGCGCTCGTACTCGCCGGGCGTCGCCGACACGAACACCATCTGCGGCGTGATCGACAGGAACTCCTCGAACGTCTGGGGGCGGTTGTCGAGCGCGCTGGGCAGCCGGAAGCCGTAGTCCACGAGCGTCTGCTTGCGGGAGCGGTCGCCCTCGTACATGCCACCGATCTGCGGCACCGTCTGGTGCGACTCGTCGATGAAGACGACGAAGTCCTTCGGGAAGTAGTCGAGCAGGCAGTACGGGCGCTCCCCGGGCGCCCGGCCGTCGATGTAGCGCGAGTAGTTCTCGATCCCGTTGCAGAACCCGATCTCGCGCAGCATCTCCATGTCGTACTGGGTGCGCTGGCGCAGACGGTGGGACTCCAGCAGCTTGCCCTCGGCCTCGAGCTCGGCGCAGCGGGCGTTCAGCTCCTCGGCGATCCCGGCGATCACCCGCTCCATCGTCCCCTCGCGGGTGTTGTAGTGCGTGGCCGGCCAGATCCCGAGGTGCTCCATGTCGTCGGTGAGCAGCTCGCCGGTGAGCGGGTCGAACCGCTGGATGCGCTCGATCTCGTCGCCGAAGAACGTGACGCGGTAGGCCTGCTCCTCGTAGGCCGGGAACACCTCGAGCGTCTCGCCGCGCACCCGGAACGTGCCGCGGCTGAGCGCGGTGTCGTTGCGCGTGTACTGGATCGAGACGAGCTTGCGCAGCAGCTCGTCGCGGTCGTGCTCGCCGCCGCGCACGAGCGTGATCGTGTTCAGCTCGTACGTCTCGGGCGAGCCGAGGCCGAAGATCGCCGACACCGACGCGACGATGAGCACGTCGCGGCGGGCGAACAGCGCGCTCGTCGCCGCGTGGCGCAGGCGGTCGATCTCCTCGTTGATCGAGCTGTCCTTCTCGATGTAGAGGTCGCGCGACGGGACGTACGCCTCGGGCTGGTAGTAGTCGTAGTAGCTGACGAAGTACTCGACGGCGTTCTCGGGGAAGAACGTCCGGAACTCGTTGCAGAGCTGCGCGGCCAGCGTCTTGTTGTGCGCGAGCACGAGCGTCGGCTTCTGCACCGCCTCGATCACGCCGGCCATCGTCATCGTCTTGCCCGTGCCGGTCGCGCCGAGCAGCGTCATCGCCCGCTCGCCGGCGAGGATGCCCTCGGCCAGCGAGGCGATCGCCTTCGGCTGGTCGGCGGTCGGGGTGAATGCGCTGTCCAGCTTGAACGGAGGCACGAACCAGAGGGTACGGGTCGTTCAGGCCAGCGCCCGGCCTCAACGGATCCGGCCGCGCGCGATCGCCCGGGCCACGTCCGTGAACGCGCCGAGCGCCGGTTTGGCCACGAGCCGCCCGCCGTCCAGGCGCAGCAGCCCGCTGTGGTCGAACGCGTCGCGCTCGGAGCGGTCGCGGCCGATCCACGTGTACCAGAGCACGAGCTCCAGCCCGAGCTCGCGCCGGGCCCGCGCCAGCCTCGTGAACGTCTCCGCCAGCCAGGCCTCCTGGGCGCGCGCGGCCTGGCGGCGGCCGAGGCGGACGACGTCGGGCGCGTCGAAGGCGGGCCAGCCGAGCTCGGTGATCTGGATCGGCAGCGCCCCGTCGCCGTTGCGGGCCATCGTCCGGCGCACGAGCCGCACGATCCGCACGACGTTCTCCGGGCGGGCCGTGTACGGGTGCAGGGCGACCGCGTCGAACGTGCCGCGCACGCCGGCGTCGTAGAGGAGCTGGAGGGTGTTCCAGCTCTGACCGACGAGCGCGCCGAGGGCGACGGTCGCGCCCGGGTCGACGGCCTTGATCGCCGCGTGGCCGGCGCGCATGAGCGGGACGAAGCGCACGTGGAACGGGTCGTCGTCGACCCAGAAGACGCTCGGGGTCGCGTCGCCGTCGCCGCCGACCGGCTCGTTCCACAGCTGCCAGGCGCGGATCTCCCGCCGCGGCAGGTCGGGGCGCTCGGCCCAGAACGCGCCGCCGGGGCCGTAGCGGCGCACGAGCTCGGCGCAGAACGCCGCGTAGCGCTGCGGGTCGGCGGGCGGCGAGAACTCGGCCGCCGGGTTGCGGCGCGCCCACGGCGGGGCGGCGATGACGACGGGGTGGACGCGCAGCCCGGCCCGCGCCGCGGCGGCGACGCGCGCGTCGATCGCGCTCCAGTCGGTCGGCACCCCGTCGGCGGCCGCGACGAAGCGGCCGGCCTCGCCGGGCGGGACCTCGTCGGGGCTGCGGTACGGCTGCGCCTCCAGCCACGGGAACGTGAGCCCGACGGTCTCGGCCCCGACCCCGCGGATCAGGCGCATCTGCGTCTCCAGCGGGACGGTCCCGTCGACCGCGGCCCGGTCGGCGACCACGCCGAGGAACCCGGGCGGGACCGAGCGCTGCGCGGCCGCGACCCCCGGGATCAGCCCCCACGCCGCCAGCGCGGCGACGAGCACCCTCCTGACCACGCGCGGCAGGCTAGATCATCGCCGCCTCGCCGGCGCCGGTCAGAGCCCGAGCTCGTCGGGGTAGGCGCGGCGGTAGTCGTCGCGCGCCTCGAGCACCCGCTGCACGTAGGCTCGGGTCTCGGGGAACGGGATGTCGTCGACGGTGAGCCGGCGGCCCGCGGCGGCCGCCTCGGCGATCCAGCGGTCGACGTTGCCCTGGCCGGCGTTGTAGGCGGCGAGCGCGAGCTCGACGTTGTCGCCGTAGCGGTCGAGCATGTGGCGCAGGTACCAGGACCCGTAGGCGATGTTGATCTGCGGGTCGGAGAGGTCGTCCTGGACGAACGCGACGCCGCCGGTGCGGGCGGCGATCGCCTCCGCGGTCTCGGGCGTGATCTGCATGAGCCCGCGGGCGCCCGCGTGCGACGTCTGGTCGGAGAAGCGCGACTCGGCGTAGATGACGCCGGCGATCAGGTCGGGCGGCAGGTTCTTCTCGCGCGCCTGCTGGCGGATGATGTCCTCGTGGCGCAGCGGGAGCGTCAGCTCCTGGGCGGCGTTCCTCATCGTCGGCAGGAGCGCGACGACGAGCGCGAGGCCGGCGACGGCGAGGACGGCCGCGAGCAGGAGGCGACGGCGGCCGCGGGCGCGGCTGCGGGCACGGCGGCGGTGGGCGGCGTGCACGCTCACGGGTCCCCCAGCTTGGCAAGCACGTCCGACAGCTTGCGCGCCAGGTCCTCCTCGGTGCCGTCGTTGACGACGACGAACGTCGCGCGCCGGGCCTTCTCCTCCTGCGGGAGCTGGCGGGCGGCGCGCTCGTCGACCGCGGCGTGCCCGCGGGCCGCGGCGCGCCGGGCGCGGACCTCCTCGGGCGCGACGACGGCGATCGTGGCGTCGTAGGCGCCCTCGAGCCCGGCCTCGAACAGCAGCGGCGTCTCGACGACGCCGGCGACCGGCGGCGGGGTTCGGCGCGCGACCTCCTCGCGCCACTCCGCCACGCGCCGGCCGACGAGCGGCCAGATCAGCTGCTCCAGCCAGGCGCGCTCCCCGGGGTCCGAGAAGACGCGCTCGGCGATCGCGGCGCGGTCCACGACACCGCCCGGCGCGACGCCGTCACCCCAGCGGCCCACCACGGCGGCGACGACGTCGGGCGACCGGTACAGCTCGTGGACGACGGCGTCGGTCGAGATCGTCGCCGCGCCGAGCCGCTCGAGCGCGGCCAGCGCGGTCGACTTCCCGGCTCCGAGGCCGCCCGTCAGACCGACGAACGGCACGCCCACCGCAGCCGGCCTACGAGGACGCGGACCCGTCGCCCTCGTCGCCCGCGGCGGCCTCGTCGCTCGGCGGCGCCTCGGCAAAGACGTCCTCCGAGAGGCCCAGCGACGGCAGGTCGTCGAGGTTGCCTGCCTCGCCGCCGGACTGGTCCTCCTCCGACCCGTGCTCGGTCTCGGTCAGCGAGCGGACCGGGAGGACCTGGCCCTCGACGCGCTTGACCGACAGCGACAGGCGGCGGCGGTTGGAGTCGATCTCGAGGATCTTCACGCGCACGTCGTCGCCCGGCTGGACGATCTCCCGCGGGTTCTCGACGTGGTGCGGCGCCAGCTCGGAGATGTGGACGAGGCCCTCGACGCCGTCGAGGATCTCGACGAACGCGCCGAACGTGACGACCTTCGTGACCGTGCCCTCGAGCTCGTCGCCGACGTGGTACGTGTCGACGACCCGCTGCCACGGGTCCTCCTGGGTCTGCTTGAGGCCCAGCGAGATCCGCTGCCGCTCGCGGTCGATGTCGAGCACCTTGACCTGGACGGTCTGGCCGATCTCGAGGATCTCGCTCGGGTGGTTGACGTGCGACCAGGACAGCTCGGAGATGTGGATGAGGCCGTCGATGCCGTCGAGGTCGACGAACGCGCCGAAGTCGACGATGTTCGAGATCTGGCCCTCGACGATGAGGCCCGGCTGCAGGCGCTCGAGGATCCGCTCGCGGTCCTCGCGGCGCTGCTCCTCGAGCACGGCCCGGCGCGACAGCACGACGTTGTTGCGCGACCGGTTCAGCTCGATGACCTTGCACTCGATCTGCTGGCCCATGTACTCGTCGAGATTGGGCACGCGCCGGATGTCGACGAGCGACGCGGGCAGGAAGCCGCGGACGCCGAGGTCGATGATGAGGCCGCCCTTGACCACCTCGATGACGGTGCCGACGACCGGCTCGCCGGAGTCGGCGGCGGCCTCGATGCGGCGCCAGGCGCGCTCGAAGCGGGCGCGCTTCTTGGAGACGATCAGGCGGCCGTCCTGGTCCTCCTTCGTGAGGACGAGGGCGTCGACCTCCTCGCCGATCTCGACCTCCTCGTGGGGGTCGACCGACTTGCGGATGGAAAGCTCGTTGGCGGGGATGACCCCCTCGCTCTTGTAGCCGACGTCGACGAGCACCTCGTCGTTGTCGATGCGGACGACGCGGCCCGTGACGACGTCACCCTCCTCGAAATGGGTGAACGTCGCGTCGTAGTTCGGGACGACCTGCCCGTCGATCTCGAGCAGGAGCCCGTCGGATCCCGCAACCACCGTGGCGTTCGGGTTGCTGGGAGGGGTCTGGACTGTGGTGGGCATGAGCCACGAATCCTAGCGGTCTCGCGCGTGCGTGACAGCCGGCCCGCCGCTTGTAGGCTGCGCGGCCCGACATGCCCGTCCGTGCCACCAAGCGCGGCGCCGAGCGCACCCCCCTCGACGCCGACGTCGACGTCCTCATCTGCGGCGCCAGCTTCGCCGGCCTGGCCGCCGCCCGCGAGCTCGCCGGCAGCGGCGCGCGGGTCATGGTGATCGACCGCTACGAGATCGGCGAGCGCCAGACCTCCGCCTGCGCCGCCCCGACGCTCTGGCTGACGAACCTCGGCCTCGAGTCGACGATCCGCCAGACGTTCGGCGACCTCGTCGTCCACACCTCCCGGTCGACGATCCGCTACCACCTGCCGTGGACGTTCTCGACGTTCGACTACCCGGCGCTGTGCGCGGCGCTCGCCGGCCAGGGCGACTTCGCGTTCGACACGGCGAAGGTCGAGTCGATCACCCGCGGCGAGACGCACACCGTCCACACCGACCGCGGCGACCTGCGCGCCCCGCTCGTCGTCGACGCGCTCGGCTGGCGGCGGGTGCTCGGCCGCGACCTGCGCATCCAGCCGCCCGACGCGCGCCTGTCGCGCGGCCTGGAGGTCCACCCCGAGGGGACCGGGCGCGACATGGAGCTGTGGATCGACGGGCGGGTCATCCGCGCCGGCTACGGCTGGAGCTTCCCGGCCGCCGACGAGGTCCGCGTCGGCGTCGGCTCGTTCGACCCGCACGACCACGTCAAGCAGCCGACGGTCGACCTCGCCACCGAGCTGAACCGGCCGCTGAACGGCTACCAGGGCAACTGGATCCCCCACCAGCTGCGCCCGGCCGTCAGCGAGGACGTCTTCTTCGCCGGCGACAGCGCCGGCCACTGCCTGCCGCTGACGGCCGAGGGCATCCGCACCGCCTTCTACTTCGGCCTCGCCGCCGGGCGCGAGCTGCGCGCCGTCGTCGAGGGCCGCCAGACGCGGGCGCAGGCGCTGGCCCGCTACGGCGCGTTCTCGGACTCGCACGCCCGCGCGTACCGCTGGCTGCTGCGGATGCAGCACCTCGTGGGGCCGCTGAACGACCGCCCGCCGCTCGTCGACCGGATCATGCGCGCCGTCGACCGCCAGTGGTGGATCGACCGCTTCTTCAACCGCTACCTGGCGGTCGCGCCGCCCGAGTTCGTGTTCGCCGCCGGCGCGCCGCGCCGGGGCGGGCGCCCGGCCGCGGCGGCCGCCGCCTGACCCCGGGGCTACGGCTCGATCAGCCCGTGGCGGATCGCCCACCGCGTCAGCTCGACGCGGTCGCGCATCCCCAGCTTGGCGAGGATGTTCTCGCGGTGGCGCTCGACCGTCCGCGGGCTGATCATGAGCAGCTGCGCGATCTCCTGCGTCGTGTGCGCCTCGGCGACGAGCTTGACGACGTCGAGCTCGCGCGGGGTGAGCGGGTGGAGCGCCCGCTCGGACGGGTCGTCGAGGTAGCTGCGCATGAGCGTGCGCACGGTCGGCGGCGACAGGAACGGCTCGCCGCGCATCGCCGCCCGGCAGGCCTCGACGAGCTCGCGGTCGGCCTGGGTCTTGAGGACGTAGCCGGAGGCGCCGGCCTTCAGCGCCTGGAAGCAGTAGTCCTCGGTGTCGTGCATCGAGAGCATGAGGATCTGCAGCTCCGGCCGGCGGCGCGACAGCTCGGCCGCCGCCTGCAGCCCGGTGCGCAGCGGCATGACGACGTCGAGGACGGCGAGGTGGACGTCCTCGCGCAGCCCGAGCTCGACCGCCTCGATCCCGTCGCCGGCCTCGGCGACGACGCGCAGGTCCGGGGCGCCGTCGAGGACGGCGCGCAGCCCGCTGCGGATGAGCGAGTGGTCGTCGGCGATGAGGACGTTCGTGACGAGCGGGACCGCCACGGTCAGGCCTCCAGCGGCAGCTCGAGCCGGACCTCGCACCCGCCGAGCTCGGCGGCCCGCCCGACGCTGAGGCGGCCGCCCAGGAGCATCGCGCGCTCGCGCATCCCGCCGATGCCGCCCGCGTCGTGGAGCGCCTCGGGGTCGGCGCCGACGCCGTCGTCGGCGACGGTGAGCGCGATCGCGTCGTCCCCGCGCCGCAGCGACAGGATCACCGCGGTCGCCTCCGCGTGGCGGGCGACGTTCGTCAGGCTCTCCTGGGCGGCCCGGTAGACGGCCAGCTCCTGGTCGGGGGTCAGCTCGGGCAGGTCGGGCGGGACCTCGCAGCGGACGCGCAGGCCGCTGCGCTCCTCGAATCCGGCGGCGAGGCTGGCCAGCGCGCTGCGCAGGCCGAACGCCTCCAGCGCCTGCGGGCGCAGGCCGCGGGCGAGGTCGCGGACCTTCTCCCCCGCCGCGCGCGCGGTCTCCTGGACCTCGCTGACCGCCGGGCGCAGCTCGGGCGGGGCCTCGCGGGCGAGCCCGTCGAGGACGAGCACGACGCCGGTGAGCGCCTGGCCGAGCTCGTCGTGCAGCTCGCGCGCCAGCCGCCGGCGCTCGCGCTCCTGGGCCTGGAGCGCGCGGCGGGCGCTGAGGCGGCGCTCGTGCTCGAGGCGGTCGAGCATCGCGTTGAACGCGCTCTCCAGCCGGGCGACCTCGGCCACCGAGCGGTGGACCTCGATGCGCCGGCCCGGCTCGAGCGGGTCGATCTCGTCCATGAGCTCGGCCAGCTCGCTCAGCGGCCGGAACAGCCGGCGCAGGAGCAGGCCGCTGAAGGCGATGACCGCGACCGCCCCGGCGACGAGGACGACGACCTCGGTGGTGCGGGCGGTCGAGCTGACGGTCAGCGGGGTGATCGCCAGCGCGGCCGCCGCGGCGAGCAGCACGACCGCGTTGACGAGGAGCACGCGTCGCAGCAGCGTCATCAGAGGTAGCGAACGTAGAGGTAGGCGGTGACGACGACCATCGACAGCAGCGTGACCGGGACGCCGACCTTCAGGAACCGGACGAAGCCGATCGGCCGGCCCATCCGCGTCGCCATCCCGGCGGCGGCGACGTTCGCGGCGGCGGAGACGAGCGTGAGGTTGCCGCCGAAGCAGGCGCCGAGCGCGAGCGCCCACCAGTAGGCGTCGTCGCCGCCGTCGCCGGCGATCTCCGCGACGACCGGGATCATCGTCGCGGTGAGCGGGATGTTGTCGATGATCCCGCCGACGATCGCCGCCGACCACGAGATCGCCAGCAGCTCGGCGCTGCGGTTCCCGTCGGTGGCGTCGACGATCACCTGGGCGAGCTCGTCGACGGCGCCGGTGTGCTCGAGCGCCCCGACCATGACGAACAGGCCGGCGAAGAAGAAGAGCGTCGGCCACTCGATCGCGGCGAGCGTCTCGTGGAGCCTCTGGCGGGTCAGCAGGAGCATGATCGTCGCCCCGGCGAGCGCGACCGTCGCCGGCTCGAGGTGCAGCGGCTTGTGGACGAAGAAGCCGAGGATCGTCAGGGCGAGGATCGGCAGCAGGACCCGCAGCTCGCGGGCGTCCTCGATCGAGGCGGCGGCGTCGAGGTCCATGACCCGCCGGCGGGCGGCCTCGGGGACCCGCAGCCGCCGGCGGAAGACGGCGTAGAGCCCGAGGACGGCGGCGACGGTCGTGAACGCCGCGACCGGCGCGAGGTTGAGGAGGAACGCGTCGAACGAGAGCCCGGTGGCGCCGGCGATCATGATGTTCGGCGGGTCGCCGATGAGCGTCGCGGTCCCGCCGATGTTGCAGGCGACGATCTCGATGAGGACGACCGGGATCGCGTCGATCTCGAGCGCGTCGGCGATGAGGAACGTCACCGGGACGACGAGCAGGATCGTCGTCAGGTTGTCGAGGAAGGCCGACAGGACCGCGGTCGCCAGCGCGAGCGAGACGACGAGCGCGAGCGGCCGCCCGCGCGAGAGCTGGCCGGCGCGGATCGCCACGTACGTGAACGCGCCGGTCGTCTCGACGAGGCGGACGACGATCATCATCCCGGCCAGCAGGCCGAGCGTGTTGAAGTCGATCGCCTCGATCGCGGTCTCCTGGTCGATCGTCTGCGAGAGCAGGAGCACGACCGCCCCGAGGAGCGCGACCTTCGTGCGGTCGATGCGCTCGCTGGCGATGAGGGCGAGCGCGACGACGAAGGCGACGATGGCGAAGGTCATCCGCCGGCCATGGTCGCGGTCGGCGCCCGCGGCCGGAATGGGGACGGCTCCCCATCCGGGCGCTCAGGCGACGTCGGCGGGCGGGGGCGGCCCGGCGGGGCGGGGGGGCCCCGCGGGGGGGGCGGGCGGGGGGGCGGCCGGGGCGGCGCGGTCCGGCCCGTCGTCGGCGGCGAGCGCGGCGACGACGTTGCGCAGCCACGGCCGCTCGGCCGCGGGCGCGTCGCGCAGCCGCCGCCGCGCGTAGCGGGCGAGGTCCTCGCGGCCCCCGATCGCGGTCTGCGGGCCGGTGATCGCGTAGCGGCCGTCGTCGAGGACGACGAGCGCGCCCGGCTCGTCGCGGCGCACGCGCAGGCGCTCGACGACGTCGTGGCGCCCGACCCGCCGCGGGCGCTCCGGCGGTCCCTCGAGCAGGCCGGCGGCCGGGCCGGACGTGAACAGCGGCGCGCGGCCGTGGAGCGTCGGCCGCGGGCGCGGCGGCGGGCCGATCGGCCCCTCGCGCCAGCGCCGCAGCAGCGCCGCGACCTCGTCGGCGACCTCGCGGCGGACGAGGACGTGGAGGGCGTCGCCCGCGCGCAGGATCGTCGACCCGCGCGGCGGCAGCGCCTCGTCGCCGCGGACGATGACGTTGACGACCGCCTCGCGCGGGAGCGCGAGGTCGCGGACGGGCGCGCCCGCGATCGCGTCCTCGGGCCGCACGACGTACTCGACGACGTCGGCGCCGAGCCGCCGCAGCGTCGCGACCTCGACGAGCGGGTCGCTGACCGGCGGCTCGTCGGTCGTCAGGCCGAGGCGGCGGGCGAGCGGCTCGATGAGCGGCCCCTGGAGCAGGAGCGAGGCCATGACCGCGAAGAAGACGATGTTGAAGAAGTCGAGGCTGTGCTCGACGCCGGCCGTCACCGGGAACGTCGCGAGGACGACCGGGACGGCGCCGCGCAGGCCGACCCAGGCGAGCAGGGCGCGCTCGGCGAGCGAGAAGCGCGAGAGGATCGTCGAGAGGGTGCTCGCGACCGGGCGGGCGACGACGATGAGGACGGCGGCGAGGAGGACGCCTTGGCCGGCGATCCCCCACAGCTGGGACGGGAAGACGAGCAGGCCGAGCGTGAGGAACATCGCGAGCTGGGCCAGCCAGGCCAGGCCGGAGTGAAACGCGCCGATCGTGCGGCGGGCGGGGATGTCGGTCGAGCCGAGGACGAGGCCGGCGAGGTAGACGGCGAGGAAGCCGGAGCCGCCGAGCGCGTCGGCCGACCCGAACGCGATCGCGCCGATGGTCAGCGACGCGACCGGGTAGAGGCCGGGGGTCGCGAGCTGGACGGCGCGCAGGGCGTGCGCGCCGAGCCAGCCGATCGCGACGCCGGCGATGACGCCGATCGCGAGCTGGCGGACGAAGAGGACGACCATGTCCGCGACGCCGTAGTCGGGCATGGTGATCCACTCGATGAACCCGAGGACGAGGAGGACGGCGACCGGGTCGTTGCTGGCCGCCTCGCCCTCGAGCAGCCGCGCGAGGCGGGGCCGCAGCGCGGAGCCGCGCAGCATCGCGAAGACGGCGGCGGCGTCGGTGGAGGCGATGATCGACCCGAGCAGCAGCCCCTCCAGGAGCGTCAGGTCGAACAGGAGGTGGGCGGCGACCCCGGCGATGAGCGCCGTGAGGATCGTGGCGAGGACCGACAGGCTCAGCGCGGCGCCGAAGACCGGGCGCAGGTCGGCGGCGCGGGTGCTGAGGCCGCCCTCGTAGATGATCACGGCCAGCGCGACGATCCCGACGTTGCGGGCCAGCTCGTAGTCATCGAAGTGCAGCAGGCCGAGGCCGTCGCTGCCGATCGCCATCCCGATGGCCAGGAACAGCAGGAGCCCGGGCACGCGCAGGCGACCGGCCAGGAGCGAGCCGGCCAGTGCCGCGGCCATGAGCAGGCCCGCGATCAGGATGGCGGTGCCGATCGGGATGCCGTGATTCTCGCGCCGCGGGGCGCCCCTGCCCAATGGGGAGGGGTCCCCATCCGCGGCGGGCGTGTCTCGGATCGCCGCCCGGCGCGGCTAGCGGCCGGGCTGGGTGATGAGCAGCGTCCCGACGATGAGCAGGCCCATCCCGGCCAGGCGCGGCGGCGTGAGCCCGACCTTCTCGAGGCCGAGGACGCCGGCGCGGTCCAGGAGCGCGGAGACGATCAGCTGGCCGGCGACGGTGGCGGCGACGACGCCGCCGGCGCCGAGCGTGCGGACGGTCACGAGCGAGACGGTGACGAGCGCGGCGCCCATGAGGCCGCCGGTGAGCTGGTGCCAGGGCACGTCGCGCAGGGCCGACAGCCCGCCGAGCCCGCCGTTGAGGACGAGGTAGAGGGCGAGCAGGACGAGGGCGGAGATCGCCGTCGACACGAACGCGGCGCCGATGACGCCGACGTGGCGGCCGAGCTGGCTGTTCACCGGCGGCTGGAAGGCGATCAGGCCGCCGACGACGATCGTCGCGGCGATGGCGAGGGCGCGGTCCACGGCACGGGAGTTCGCGCTCGCCCCCGTTCTCCCTGCGCCGGGGCGCACGCGCGACCGCGCCCCTGTGTCGCCGACGTGACGCTCGGGATGTCGCCGGCGCGCGCGACGCGGCTTCCCCCGCCCGGGACGCTCCTGCCGTGTTCAGGAACCGGCCGCCACGGCCCGACCGCAAGGAGCGCCTCGTGCGTCCCCGCCCTCGCCGTCTCGATCGCCGCGCTCGTGCTCGCCGGCACGGGCAGCGCCACCGCCGCGACGCTCATCGACGGCGCCCGGCTGAAGCCGAGCTCGGTCGGCGGCGCGAAGATCAAGGACCGCTCGGTGACGCTCCGCGACCTCAGCCCGTCGGTCCGCCGGGCCCTGCGCGCGGCCGCCGCGCCCGGCGGGCAGTCCGGCCGGCCCGGGCCGCAGGGCCCCACGGGCGAGCCGGGCCCGCAGGGCGAGCCGGGTCCGCAGGGCCCGAAGGGGGAGCCCGGACCGAAGGGCGCGCCCGGCGTCTCCGGCCACCTGATCGTCAGGCGCCGGGACGTCCTCCCCACCACGATCGCCACCGCGACCTGGACGCACAGCTGCCCGCCCGGCCGGGCGTCCTCGGCGGCGGCGTGCGCTCGCTCAGCGACAACGTCGTGGCGGTCACGTCCGCCCCGGACAACGCCACCACCTGGCGCACGCGCGTGCGCACGATCGACGGCTCCCCGCTGCGCTTCGACGCCGAGGTGGAGACGGTCCTCGTGTGCGCGAGGGTCGCCCCGTAGCGGCTACTTCGCCTCGAGCCAGGTGCGGCCCGCCCCGACGTCGACGGCCAGGGGCGGGTCGCGGTCGTCCCAGGGCGCCAGCATCTCGCGCTCGACGAGCTCGCGCAGCGCCGCCTCCTCCTCCGGCGGCCCCTCGAACAGGAGCTCGTCGTGGATCGTCAGGACCATCCGCGAGGCCATCCCGGACGCCTTCAGGGCCCGGTGGGCGCCGATCATCGCCAGCTTGATGACGTCGGCCGACGTCCCCTGGATGACCGTGTTGACCGCCAGGCGCTCGCCGAGCGACCGCACCTGCCAGTTGCGGGCCCGCAGCTCCGGGATCTGGCGGCGGCGGCCGAAGATCGTCGTCACGTACCCGAGCTCGCGGGCCTGCTCGATCGTGGCGGCCATGAACTCGGCCACCTTCGGGAACCGGGCCAGGTAGGCGTCGATGACCGCCTTGGCCTCCTCGCGCGGGATGTTCAGCCGGTCGGCGAGGCCGTAGTCGCTGAGGCCGTAGACGATCCCGTAGTTGATCATCTTCGCCTTGCTGCGGTCCATCGGCGTCAGCTCCGACGGGTCCTTCTGGAACACCCGCGACGCCGTCGCGGTGTGGACGTCCTCGCCGCGGCGGAAGATCTCCTTCAGCGCCGGCTCGTCGGCGACGTGGGCGAGCACCCGCAGCTCGACCTGCGAGTAGTCGGCCGACACGAGCAGGTTGCCGGGCGCGGCCTCGAAGCAGCCGCGGATCTCGCGCCCCAGCGGCGTGCGCACCGGCACGTTCTGGAGGTTCGGGTTCGTGGAGGCCAGCCGCCCGGTCGTCGCCGCCGCCTGGATGAACGTCGTGTGCAGCCGCGACTGCTCGTCGACGAGCTGCGGCAGCACGTCGAGGTACGTCTTCGTGAGCTGGTTGAGCTCCCGCCAGCGCTCGATCTTCGGGACGATCGGGTGCTCGTCGCGGATCTGCTGCAGGACGCGCGCGTCGGTCGAGAAGCCGGTCTTCCCGCGCCGCTTGCGCGTCAGGCCGAGCTTCTCGAAGAGGATCTCCCCCAGCTGCTGCGGCGAGCCGATCGTGAACTCGGTGCCGGCCAGCGCGTAGATCTCGTCCTCGAGGTCGCGCAGCTCGCCGTGGACGCGCTCGGCGACGTAGCCGAGCCGCTGCGTGTCGAGCCGGACGCCGACGCGCTCGAGGTCGCGCAGGACCTCGACGAGTGGCAGCTCGACCTCGCGCATGAGCCACGTCAGCCCGCGGTCCTGGAGCTGCTCGCGCTGCCAGGCGGCGAGCGCCCGGATCGTCGCCGCCTCGGCCGCGAGCGGGTCCTCGGCGTCGGCGGCCAGGCCGCGCTCCTCGACGAGCTCGCGCAGCGGGTAGCCGCGCCGCGCCGGCTCCAGCAGGTAGGCCCCCAGGAGCGTGTCGTGGGCGAGGTTCGCGGGGACGTCGTCGAGCGCCTTCGCGTCGTGGGCGACGACCGGCCGGTCGCCGAGCGCGGCGACGACCTCGGCCCGCGACTCGGCCGGCCCGACGAGGACGGCGTCGCCGGCGGCGACGGCGAAGCGCAGCGGCGCCGGCGGCAGCAGCGCGCCCTCGGGCGGCTCGGCCTCGGCGACCGCGACGGTCAGCTCGCCTTCGAGGCCGGCGACGTCGGCCAGCGTCCCCTCGCGCACGTCGACGGCGATCGAGACGTCGGCGGCGGGGGCCGGGGCGGCCGCGTCGGCGTCGCCGAGCGCCTCCTCCAGGCGGCGCAGCGGCTCGCGCAGCTCGAACTCGCGGAAGACCTCGCGCAGCCGCGAGCGGTCGGGCTCGCGGGCGATGACCTCGCCGAGGTCGAGGCCGTCGAGCGGCACGTCGCGCTTGGCCGTGGCCAGCTCCTTGGAGATCCGGGCCGCGTCGGCGTGCTCGCGCAGGTTCTGCTGGCGCTTGGCGCCCGAGATCTCGTCGACGTGCTCGAGGACGCCCTCGAGGGTCCCGTAGCGCTGCAGGAGCTGGGCGGCGGTCTTGTCGCCGATCCCGGGGACGCCGGGGATGTTGTCGGACGTGTCGCCCTTCAGCCCGTAGAAGTCGGGGATCAGCTCGGGCGGGATGCCGTAGCGGTCGACGACGTCCTGCGGCCCGTAGAGCTTCGTCTCGGTGATCCCGCGCGACGTGGCCATGACCCGCACGAGGTCGTCGTCGACGAGCTGGAACGCGTCGCGGTCGCCGGTCACGATCGTCACCCGCGTGCCGGCCCGCTTGGCGTGCTCGGCGATCGTCGCGATGACGTCGTCGGCCTCGTAGCCCTCGACCCCGTAGTTCAGGTAGCCGAACGCCTCGACGAGCGGCTCCATGTGCGGGTACTGCTCCTTGAGCAGGTCGGGCTTCGTCGGCCGGTCGCCCTTGTAGTCGGCGTACAGCTCGCGGCGGCCGCTCGCGCCCCGGTCCCACACGACGATCGTCGGCTTCGCGCCGTGGTCGGTGATGAGCTTCACGAGCATCGACGCGAACCCGAAGATCGCGTTCGTCGGGAAGCCGGTGGAGGTGGCGATCGACTCGGGCAGCGCGAAGAACGCCCGGTACACGAGCGAGTTGCCGTCGATCAGGAAGAGCTCGCCGTTGGCCGCGTCGCTGGACACGGGCCTGCACGCTATCGGGCGCGCCCGACCCCTCGCCGCCTGCGGCCGCGGGCTCGCCTGCGCGCGCCGGGTCGCGTACGGTTGGCGGCGTGCGGGTCACGCTCACCGGCGCCACCGGGCTGATCGGCCGCCGCCTCGTCGCGGCGCTGCGCGACCGCGGCGACGAGGTGACCGTGCTCTCGCGCCGCCCGCGGGAGGCGGCCGCGCGGCTCGGCGTCGAGACCGTCGGGTGGGACCCGGCCGCCGGCCCCGCCCCGGCGCACGCGCTCGCCGGCCGCGACGGCGTCCTGCACCTCGCGGGCGCGCGCGTCGACCAGCGCTGGACCGGCGCGGCCCGGCGCGAGATCCGCGCCAGCCGCGAGCTCGGGACCCGCCACCTCGTCGCCGGCCTCGCCGCCGCCCGGCCGCGGCCGCGGGTGCTCGTGTCGGCGTCGGCGGTCGGCTGGTACGGCCCGCGCGGCGACGAGCGGGTGACCGAGGCCGACCCGCCCGGCGACGACTTCCTCGCCTCGGTCTGCGTCGCCTGGGAGCGCGAGGCGCTCGCCGCCCGCGGGCACGGGCTGCGGGTCGCCGTCCTGCGCACCGGCGTCGTCCTCGACCCGGCCGGCGGCGCGCTCGGGCGGATGCTGCCGTTCTTCCGGCTCGGGATCGGCGGCCCGGTCGCGGGCGGGCGCCAGTGGCTGCCGTGGATCGGCGCCGACGACGTGGTCGGCCTCTACCTCGCCGCGCTCGACGGCGACGACTGGGACGGCCCGCTGAACGCGACCGCGCCCGAGCCGGTGACGAACGCCGCGTTCGCGAAGGCGCTCGGCCGGGCGCTGCGCCGCCCGGCGATCGCGCCCGTCCCCGCGTTGGCGGTCCGCCTGCTCTACGGCGCGATGGCCGAGATCGTCACGACCGGCCAGCGCGCGGTGCCCGAGCGCCCGCTGGCGCTCGGGTACCGGTTCGCGCACACCGACCTCGACGCGGCACTGCGCGCCGCCCTGGCCTAGATCGGCCGGGTGTCGATGTCGGTCGGCGCCGCGCGGTGGCGCTTGGGGATGACCCCCTCGAGCTGGCGGCGCGACCCGTCGCGCGGCGCGAGCAGGTAGATCCCCAGCCAGATCGCGGCCCCGACGACGCTGAGCAGCATCCCGGTGGCCAGGCCCCAGCGCTCGCCGAAGCCGGCGCGGTCCGACAGCCAGGACGCCGCGATGGCCGAGGCCAGCCACAGCAGCATCAGGTAGAGCGCCTTGGCGCCGAGGAGGGCGAAGATCGCGGTCGTCGTCATGCTCCGAGGTAGGCCCTTTGCACGTCGGGGTTCTCGCGCAGGCGGTCGGACGCGTCCGCGAGCGCGACCGTGCCGGTCTCCAGCACGTAGCCGCGGTGGCTGACGCCCAGCGCGTAGTTGGCGTTCTGCTCGACCAGCAGGATCGTCGTGCCCTGCCGGTTGATCTCGGCGATCGTCTCGTAGATGCGCTCGACGAGGATCGGGGCGATGCCCATCGACGGCTCGTCGAGCAGCAGCAGTCGCGGCCGGCCCATGAGGGCGCGGCCGATGGCGAGCATCTGCTGCTCGCCGCCGGACATCGTCCCGGCCTTCTGGCGCTCGCGCTCCTTCAGGCGCGGGAACAGGTCGAAGACCCGCTCCATGTCCTCGGCCACCTGCCGGTCGCGCCGCAGGTAGGCGCCGAGCTCCAGGTTCTCGCGCACGGTCATGCGCTGGAAGCAGTGGCGCCCCTCCGGCGACTGGAGGATCCCGAGGCGCACGATCTCCTGCGGGGGCATGAACGCGATGTCCTGCCCGCGGAAGACGATCGACCCCTCGCGGGGCGGCGTCAGCCCGCTGATCGAGCGCAGCGTCGTCGACTTGCCGGCCCCGTTGGAGCCGATCAGCGTGACGATCTCGCCCTCCTCGACCTCGAGCGTGACGCCTTTCAGCGCCTGGATGTTCCCGTAGTAGGTGTGGATGTCGCGGACCTCGAGAATCGCCATGTCAGGCGGCCTCCTGCTTGCCGAGGTACGCCTCGATGACGCGCGGGTTCGCGCGCACCGTCGCCGGGTCGCCCTCGGCGATCTTCTCGCCGTGGTCGAACACCGTGATCCGCTCCGAGACGCCCATCACCACCTTCATGTCGTGCTCGATCATCAGGATCGTCAGGCCGAGCTCGTCGCGCAGGCGGATCATGAACTCCGTCAGGCGCAGCGACTCGTTCGGGTTCATCCCCGCCGTCGGCTCGTCGAGCAGCAGCAGCCGCGGCTCGGACGCGAGCGCCCGGGCGATCTCCACCCGCCGCTGGTCGCCGTAGGAGAGGTTCGACGCGAGCTGCTCCTGCTGGTCCTTGCGGACGCCGACGAAGTCGAGCAGCTCGCGGGCCCGCTCGCGCACCCGGCGCTCCTCGCGGCGCACCCACGGGGTCCGCAGCACGGAGCCGACGATCCCGGCCTTCATCCGCGCGTGCTCGCCGACCATGACGTTCTCGACCGCGGTCATCGTCGAGAACAGGCGGATGTTCTGGAACGTCCGCGCGACGCCGGCCTTCGTGATCCTGTCCGGCCGCGCCCGCGTGATGTCCCTGCCCTCGAACGCGATCCGGCCCGTGGAGGCGCGGTACAGGCCCGTGAGCATGTTGAAGAACGTCGTCTTCCCGGCCCCGTTGGGCCCGATGATCGTGACGATCCTGCGCCGCGGGATGTCGAACGTCACGTCGTTGACCGCGACGAGGCCGCCGAAGATCTTCGACACCCGGGTCGCGGTGAGGATCGGGTCCTCGGTCATGCGTGCGTCACCTCCACGAGCGCCTCGTCGCCCGGCGTCCCCTCGTGCAGCTCGATCTGCCGCCGGCGCTCGGGCAGCAGGCCCTCGGGCCGCAGCACCATCATGAGCACCAGCAGGAAGCCGAAGATGCCGTAGTTGACGTCGACGAGGTTGAAGTCCAGGCCGAGGCTGCTCGGCACGTCGTTGAGCACGTCGGGGATGAGCCGCGTGTTGATGAGCGACAGCGCCAGCGACCCGATCACGACGCCCCAGACGGACCCCAGCCCGCCGAGGATGATCATCGCCAGGATGAAGATCGAGAAGCCGAACGCGAACTGGTCGGCGTTCACCGTGTTCAGGAACGACCCCAGGAACGCGCCCGACATCCCGCCGAAGGCGGCGCCGACGCCGTAGGCCATCAGCTTCGTCTTCACGAGCGGGATGCCCATCGAGGCGGCCGCGACCTCGTCCTCGCGCAGCGCGATCCAGGCCCGGCCCAGGCGCGAGTCGCGCAGCCGGATGTTCACGAACAGCACGACGAGCACGAGGCCGAGCGCGGTCCAGTACCAGGGCCGCAGGTTCAGCGACGTGAACTGGTCCAGGAACGGCAGGTCGATCTTGTCGATCGGGGTGATCCCCTGGCGGCCCGCGGTCAGCTTCGCGTTGCCGGCGATCGTGATCTCGTTGCCCTCGATCGCGAAGACGCGGATGATCTCGCCGAAGGCGAGCGTGACGATCGCAATGTAGTCGCCGCGCAGGCGCAGCGTCGGCAGGCCGATGATGATGCCGGCCACCGCGCACAGCGCCGCCGCGATGACCACGACGAGCAGGAAGTTCAGGTGGATGCCCGGCAGCGCCTTCGTGAACTCGCTGACGAAGACGTGGACGTTGACGTCCCCGTAGAAGCCGGACATGAACCAGCCGGTCGTGTAGGCGCCGATCGCGAAGAACGCGACGTAGCCGAGGTCGAGCAGGCCGGCGTAGCCGACGACGACGTTCAGGCCCAGGCCCATGACGACGTAGGCGAGGGCGATCGTCATGTCGTCGACCCAGCCGCTGCCCGGCGGGAAGAACAGCGGGAACACGATCGCCAGGGCGATCGCGGCCGCCGCGAGCGCGAAGTTGACGCCGCGCGGCAGCGTGCGGGCTCCGAAGCGGCGTCTCATCCGGCCTCCCTCGTCTCCTCGCCCAGCAGGCCCTGCGGCCGGAAGACCATGATCAGGATCAGGTAGGCGAAGACGATCGCCGGCGTCCACGACGGCGAGATCCGGTTGTCGGAGATCTGCTGGATGCAGCCGATGATCAGCCCGCCGAGGACGGCGCCGCGGAGGTTGCCGATGCCGCCCATGACCGCGGCGGTGAAGGCGAGCAGGCCGGCCTGGAAGCCCTGGAAGAACCAGATCGTCGTCTGGTACAGGGCGTACGTCAGGCCCGCCGCGCCGGCCATCATCCCGCCGATCAGGAACGTCAGCGAGATCGTCGTGTCGACGTTGATGCCCATGAGGCGGGCCGCCTCCGGGTCCTGCGCCGTGGCGCGCATCGCCTTGCCCAGGCGCGCCCGCGTCACGAACAGGGTCAGGAGGACGACGAGCGGGACCGTCACCGCGAACGCGAGCAGGTCGGCCCGGCTGACGTTGATCCCGATGACCGTGAACAGGTCGTCCTGCGCGCGGATGAGGTCGTCGACCGACTTCGGCGAGCCGCCGAGCCACAGCAGGCCGACGTTCTGCAGGATGAACGACATGCCGACCGCGGTGATGAGCGGCGCGAGCTTCGGCGCGCCGCGCAGCGGGCGGTAGGCGACCCGCTCGATCATCACGTTCATCCCGCCGCAGGTGGCCATCGCGACGAGGAGCGTGAGGAGCAGGCCGAGGACGAGGCCGATCACGGAGCTGCCGAGGCCGAGGCCGATGAGGCCCCAGAAGGCGACGGCCGTGAACGACCCGATCATGAACACCTCGCCGTGGGCGAAGTTGATCAGCTCGATGATGCCGTAGACGAGCGTGTAGCCGACGGCGATGAGCGCGATGATCGCGCCGTTGGAGAGGCCGTCGAACAGGTTGTTGGCGATGCCGGCGAGGTTGCCGTCGTCGCGCAGGTCCTGGATGCCGTAGACGACCGGCAGGACCAGCAGCAGGGCGATGAGCCCGTACTTGCTGAGGAGCTCCTGCACGGTCGCGCCCACGCCGCGCGCGATCGCGGGCGGCGGGGATGGAGCGCTGGTGCTTGCTTCCATGAGCGATGTTCAGGGCGAAGGCGAGCCGCGGGGCCCGCGCGGTCGCGCCGGCGCGGGCCCCGGCGGGTGGCTCGGATCCGCTACTGCTCCGCGCCCTGCGCCTCGACGGCCGACGCGAAGACGGGGTTGCCGTCGTCGCCGACCTCGTAGATGCCGTAGGACGTCAGGGTCGTGTCGCCGTTCTCGTCGAACGAGTACGTGCCGAGCACCGAGTCACGGTCCTTCGTGTCGAACAGCGCCTGCAGGACCGCCTCCCGGTCGGTCGCCTTGTCGCCCAGCCCGGCCAGCGTGTCGAGGAACAGCTTCATCGCCTCGTAGCCGTAGATGGCGTACGGGTCGGGGTTGTCGTTCCCGTACTTGGCGCTGAACGCGTCCAGGAACTCCTGGCCGCCCGGGTAGGACTGCAGGTCGAGCGTCGCGACCGAGCACTTGAAGCGCGGCGCGATCGACTTCGGGATGCCGCCCTTCGACGGGTTCGTGAAGCCGGACTCGCAGACGCCGTCCGGGCCGTAGAGCTTCGCCTCCGGCAGGGCCGCCGCGACGTCCTTGAAGATCTGGACGGCGCCGTTGGCGGTCACGCCGGCGAAGAAGAAGCAGTCCGCGCCCTTGCTCTTGATGTTCGCCGCGAAGGAGCGGAAGTTGGCCGCGGCCTTGTCGATGCCCTCGTTGGTGACGATCTCGATGCCGCCGATGTCGGGCGCCTGGATCTCCATGAGGCGGGCCAGGCCGGCGCCGTAGGTCTCCTTGTCGTTGGCGACCGCGACCTTCGTGCAGCCGTCCTGCTTCATCTGCGTCAGCAGCGCGGCCGACTGGATCGTGTCGCGCGGCACGATGCGCAGGTAGGTGCGCTTGCCGGTCGGGTAGTACTTGGCCGGCTCGCCCTGCTCGGAGCCGGGCTCGTCGGTCGTGAGGCCCACGTACGTGTTCGCCGGCGAGACCTGCGGGATCCCGGCCTCGTTGATGATCGGGATCGAGATCGCGCTCGCGCCCGAGTTGAACTCGCCGATGTAGCCGATCGCCTTGTCGTCCTGGGCGACCTTGCGGGCGTTCTGGGCGGTCTGGCCCGGATCCCAGTTGCCGGCCTGGGCGGTCGAGTCGTCGAGCGACTCGTACTCGACGGTCACGTCGCCGGCCGTGCCGCCCGCCTCCTCCAGGGCGAGCTCGATGCCCTGCACCATCGCCGCGGTCTGGTCCTTCGAGGCGCCCTGCAGCGGGAGCGACGAGTAGATCTTGACGGTCTCGCCGCCACCGCCGCCGGCGGTCGCCGCCCCGGTGCTCGCGCCGCCGCCACCGCCGCCGTTGTCGTCGTCGTCGCCGCATGCGGCCACGCCGAAGACCAGGACGCCGACGCAGCCGGCGACCGCAATGAAACGAAGCCTCACGGATTCCCTCCAGTCGGGTGAAGCTGATGTGCCGCGGCATAGTACGCCGCTGAGTGGTCGAACGGCAATCGACAAGTGGTCGGAGCCCGCACGGGCAGGCCCCGTCGATTGCTAAGCGAGTGTCAGCTCGCGGACAAGGCGCAGCCCGTCCGCGGTCGGCCGCCAGAGGGCCAGGCGGGCCGGCGGCGGGGCGAGCGCGAGGTACGCCTCGACGACGGCGCGGCGATCGTTGCCGCGCCCGCCGGCGGCCTCGATCGCGCGCAGGACGCGGCGCATCGCGTCGAACCCGTAGGCCGCCCACGGGCCGGGCTCGCGGCCGAAGCGGCGCTCGAACGCGGTGCGCAGGGCCGGGTCGGGCGGCGGCGGCCCGACAACGGTCGTGACCGCGGCGGCGGGGCCGAGCGCGCGGGCGACCCCGTCGTCGGCGAGGCCGAGCGGGAGGACGATCGACAGCGTCGGGTCGGCCGCGTGCAGGGCGCCGAGCACGGACGCGGGCGCGTCGGCGGGGCCGGCGACGTACGTCGCGCAGCCGGCGCCCGCCTCGACGACCTCCTCGGCGAGCGCGGCGTGGTCGTCAGGGTCGTCGTCGCGGACCTGCTCGTCGACGACGACCTCCATCCCCCGGTGGCCGGCGGCCTTGGCGAACAGGCGGGCGAGGCTGTCGTCGAACGCGTTGGGGGCGCGCAGGACGGCGACGCGCGTGCAGCCCTCCTCGGCGAGGACGTCGGCCATCGCCCGCGCCTGGACGGCGTCGGAGACGGCGATCCGCCCGAACGTCGGCCGCGACGACGGCTGGTACTTCTCGGGCTCGCCCGGCGCCTTTCCGGGGTCGCCGGTGAAGCCGCCGTACGTCGTCGCCGGGCTGACCTGGAGGAGGTCGTGCGGGTTCGTGACCGGAAGCGTCAGCGCGGTCGCGCCGGCGTCGAAGTCGCCGATGAACGCGATCGTCGTGGGGTCGGCGACCGCGGCCTCGGCCGCCGCCAGGGCCGCCTCCGGCTCCCAGCCCTTCTCGGGCTCGTCCGGCTCGCGCTCCTCCTCCGGGTCGGGCTCGGCGGCGTCGCTGACCGGCCGCAGGGTGACGGCGAACGCGCCGGCCCGGCCGTCGGCGAGCAGGAGCGCGAGACGCTCCCCGTCGAGCACGTCGCGGGCGCGCGGGGCCTGCGGCCCGTGCTCGGGCAGGGCCGTGTAGATCGTCAGCTCGTCGGAGGCCGCGACGGTCCGCGGGGTTCCGGAGTCGCCGCAGGCGATGAGCGCGCCCGCGAGGACGAGCGCGACGGAGCCGGCCAGGACCCGCAGAGGCACCCGCCCGGCTCCGGGTCAGTCGTCGCTGCGGCGGTGGCTCGGGAAGGCCGGGAGCATCAGCTTGATCGTCGTGGCGACCACGATGATCAGCACCGTGAGCAGGAACGCGTCGATGGCCTTCGCGCCGATCGACCACAGGACGATCCAGGCGAGGAGGCCGACAGTGGCGGCCGTGGTGAGAAACATCGCGCGTGATCCTAGTTGATCGCCGGGCGGAGCGGCCGGCGCCGGGCTCAGGCGAGCCCGGCGGCGAGCTCGCCGACGAGCCGGCCGACCTCGGCGGCGGGCCGGTCGGCCTCGGCGGCGGCGCGCACGAGCCGCGAGCCGACGATGACGCCGTCGGCGCCGGCGGCGGCCGCCTCGGCCGCCTGCTGCGGCGTCGAGATCCCGAAGCCGAGCGCGACGGGCACGTCGGTCGCCGCCTTCACCCGCTGCAGGAGCGGGCCGGGGTCGAGCGCGCGCCGCTCGCCGGTCGTGCCGGTGACCGAGACCGTGTAGACGAACCCGCGGGCCCCGGCGCCGATCCGGCGCAGGCGCTCGTCGGGGGTCGTCGGCGCGACGAGCGGCACGAGCGCCAGCCCGGCGGCGTCGCAGGCGGCGCGCAGCTCGGCGCTCTCCTCCAGCGGCACGTCGGGGACGATGAGGCCGGCGGCGCCGACCGCGGCGGCCTGGCCGGCGAACCGCTCGATCCCGCGCGCGAGGACGATGTTCACGTAGGTCATGAGGACGACCGGCGCGCGGGCGGCGAGCCGCTCGCAGACGCCGAGGACGGCGTCGGTCGTCGCGCCGGCGCGCAGCGCGGCGGTGCCGGCGGCCTGGATGACCGGGCCGTCGGCGAGCGGGTCGGAGAACGGGATGCCGAGCTCGAGCAGGTCGGCGCCGGCGTCGATGCAGGCGTCGCCGATCGCGGCGCTCGTCTCGACGTCGGGGAAGCCGCCCATGAGGTACGGCATGAGCGCGGCGCGCTTGTCGCGGCCGGCGAAGGCCGCGGCGATGTGCTCCAGGCCGGTCATGCGATCCCCAGCCGCTCCAGGGCCTCGGCCAGGTCCTTGTCGCCCCGGCCGCTGAGGCAGATGAGGTCGAGCTCGTCGCCGCCGCGGGGCTGCTCGAGCACCCAGGCGACGGCGTGGCTGGACTCGAGCGCCGGGATGATCCCCTCCAGGCGCGCGAGCGTCCGGAACGCCTCGAGCGCCTGGACGTCGGTGACCGCCTCGTAGCGGGCGCGGCCGGTGTCGCGCAGGTGCGCGTGCTGGGGGCCGGTGCCCGGGTAGTCGAGGCCGGCGGAGATCGAGTGCGCCTCGAGGATCTGGCCGTCCTCGCTCTGCATGATCGCGCTCATCGCGCCGTGCAGGACGCCGGCGGGGCCGCCGACGGTGAGCGGGGCGCCGTGGCGCATCGAGGCGAGCCCCTCGCCCCCGGCCTCGACGCCGATCAGCTCGACCTCCGGGTCGTCGAGGAACGCGGCGAACGCGCCCATCGCGTTGCTGCCGCCGCCGACGCAGGCGACGACGCGGCTGGGCAGCCGGCCGAAGCGCTCGAGGATCTCGGCCCGGGCCTCGTCGCCGATGCGCCGCTGCAGGTCGCGGACCATGCTCGGGTACGGGGCGGGCCCGACGACCGAGCCGATGACGTAGTACGTCGTCTCGACGTTCGTGACCCAGTCGCGGATCGCCTCGCTCGTCGCCTCCTTCAGCGTGCGCGCGCCGGCGTCGACGGGCTGGACGCGGGCGCCGAGCAGCTCCATGCGCAGGACGTTGGGGCGCTGGCGGCGCATGTCCTCGGTGCCCATGAAGACGACGCACTCGAGGCCGAGCAGGGCGCAGGCGGTCGCGGTCGCGACGCCGTGGGAGCCGGCGCCGGTCTCGGCGATGATCCGGGTCTTGCCCATGCGCCTGGCCAGCAGCGCCTGGCCGAGCGCGTTGTTCATCTTGTGGCTGCCGGTGTGGTTGAGGTCCTCGCGCTTGAGCAGGACGGTGCGGCCGACGTGCTCGGAGAGGCGCTCGGCGTGGTACAGCGGGGTCGGGCGGCCGCAGTAGTCGCGCAGGAGCCGGTCGAGCTCCTCGTGGTAGGCCGGGTCGGCCGACGTGGCCACCCACGCCGCCTCCAGCTCCTGGAGGGCGGGCATGAGCGTCTCGGGGACGTACTGGCCGCCGTAGCGGCCGAAGCGGTGCTCGACGCTCATCGGCCCGGGACCGCGGCTCCGTCCACGGCGGCGAGGAAGGCGCGCACGCGCTCGGGGTCCTTGCGGCCCGGCTCGGCCTCGACGCCGCTGGCGACGTCGACGGCGAACGGGCGGACCGCGTCGATCATCGCGGCGACGTTCTCGGGGGTGAGGCCGCCGGCGAGGATGAGCGGGATGTCGGAGCGGCGGTTGCGCAGCAGGGCGGGGTCGATCGTCTCGCCGCCGCCGGGGCCGTCGACGAGGTGGAAGTCGACGGAGCGGTAGGCGTCGAGCGCGCGGACGTCGCCCGCGTTCGTCAGGCGCGCGGCCTTCGCGACCTTCGCGCCGGTGCGGCGGCCGACCTCGGTCGCGAACGCGGCGCCCTCGTCGCCGTGCAGCTGGACGACGTCGAAGCCGATGCGCTCGTTCAGGCGGACGATCCGGTCGAGCGGGTGGTTGAGGAAGACGCCGGCGACGAGCGCCCGCCGCCGGATCGCCGCGGCGATCCGCTCGGCCTCCGGCACCGCGCAGGCGCGCGGGGACGGCCGGTGGAAGATGAGCCCGACCGCCCAGGCCCCGGCCTCGACGGCCAGCTCGGCGTCCTCGACCGACGTCACGCCGCAGATCTTGGTCTTGATGCTCACGGGACGGTGCATTGTCGCAACCTGCGCGTCGCAGCCCCGACACGAAGTGGTGGTCCGCCGTCACACCTCGCTCGCCACGCTTGTCCGATGCGCCCTTCCACCCCTCCCCCAGACCACGTGTGGCACATGGCAGCCGCTATCCGGACGCCAAGTGCCACACCGCCATTGCAGGTGGAGGCATTTGCGCCCGAGCAGTTGGGCGGAGGC
>JADGIB010000226.1 GCA_019683665.1 Solirubrobacteraceae bacterium | reverse complement strand
CGTGCCGGTCGTCGCCGAGGGCCGCTACGCGCGCCCGGCCGACGTCGCGGCCGCGTTCGCGGCCGGCGCCTGGGCCGTCGTCGTCGGCACCGCGATCACGGACGCGCTCGCGCTCACGCGCCGGTTCGCCGCCGCCGCGCCCGGATAGGCTTTGCCGACCATGGACGATCTCCCGCTGATCGTGGACGGAGACTGGCTGCAGGCCCGTCTCGACGACCCGAAGCTGCGCCTCCTCGACGCGACGACGCACCTGAAGTTCCCCGGGCCCGACGAGGTCGAGCTGAAGCCCGGGCGCGAGAGCTACGAGCGCGAGCACATCCCCGGCGCCGTGTTCGCCGACCTGCTCGAGGACCTGGCCGACCCGGACGCGCCGCTGCCGATCACGGTCCCGTCGTCGGAGCGGTTCGCGCAGCGGATCGGCGCGCTCGGCGTCGGCGACGACACGTACGTCGTCGTCTACGACCAGTTCGACGCCTCCCGCGGGCCCGAGCACTACCAGTTCTGGGCGCCGCGGCTGTGGTGGCACCTGCGCCTGGAGGGCTTCGACCGCGTCGCCGTCCTCGACGGCGGCCTCGGCCTCTGGAAGCAGGAGGGCCGCCCGGTCACCAGCGAGCCGTCGCCCGGCTACCCGCCGGCCACGTTCACGCCGCGGCGCCGGCCCGAGCTGCTCGTCTCCACCGAGGAGGTCGCCGCCGCGATCGACGACCCGCACACGGTCACGATCAACGCGCTCGCCCCCGAGGCCTACGAGAAGGCCCGGATCCCCGGCAGCGAGAACGTCTTCTTCGGCTGGCTCGTCGACCCGCAGACCGGCCGCTTCAAGCCCGACGACGAGCTGCGCAGGGCGTTCGAGGGGACGGGCGCGCTCGACCCCGGCAAGCGCCCCGTCACCTACTGCGGCGGCGGGATCGCGGCGACGGTCGCCGCGCTCGCGCTCGCGCGGCTCGGCCGCGACGACGTCGCCGTCTACGACGGCTCGATGACCGCGTGGACGTCGGACCCGTCGCGCCCGGTGGAGTCCGGACCCCGGTAGGCGCGTGCACCTCAAGCGCGTCATCCCCTGCCTGGACGTCGACGGCGGGCGCGTCGTCAAGGGCACGCGGTTCCTGAACCTCCGCGACGCCGGGGACCCCGTCGAGCTCGCCGCGTTCTACGACCGCGAGGGCGCCGACGAGCTCGTCTTCCTCGACATCACCGCCACCCACCACAAGCGCGAGACCGTCGTCGACCTCGCCCGGCGGACCGCCGACGAGGTGTTCGTCCCGTTCACGATCGGCGGCGGGATCCGCTCGGTGGCCGACGCCCAGGCCGTCCTCGACGCGGGCGCCGACAAGGTGTCGGTCAACTCGGCGGCGGTCGCCCGGCCCGACCTCATCAGCGAGATGGCGCCGGTGTTCGGCGACCAGTGCGTCGTGCTCGCCATCGACGCCAGGCGCCGCGACGACGGCGCCGGCTGGGAGGTCGTCGTCGCCGGCGGGCGGACCCGCACCGGCCGCGACGCGGTCGCGTGGGCGCGCGAGGGGGTCGAGCGCGGCGCCGGCGAGATCCTGCTGACGTCGATGGACCGCGACGGGACCAGCGACGGCTACGACCTCGAGCTGATCCGGGCGGTGAGCGAGGCGGTCAACGTGCCGGTCATCGCCTCCGGCGGCGCCGGCGAGCTGTCGCACCTGGCCGACGCGCTGAACGCCGGCGCCGACGCCGCCCTGGCCGCCTCGATCTTCCACTTCGGAACGCACTCGATCGCCGAGGCCAAGCGCGCCCTCGCCGAGGCCGGCATCCCGGTGCGCCCGCCCGCGCAGGCCGCCGCGTCGTAGGCCCGTGCGCGTCCTCGAGCGCGTCGCCGACGTCCCGGGCCTGCGCGCCCTGCGGGAGCTGGCCGCGCGGCGGCCCGAGCCGCTGTGGCTCGTGGGCGGGACCGTCCGCGACGCGCTGCTCGGCCGGGCGCCGCGCGACCTCGACGTCGCCGTCGAGGGCGACGCGCTCGCCGTCGCGCGGGCGCTGGGGGAGGTCGTCGCCGAGCACGCCCGCTTCGGGACCGCCGAGGTCCGCGTCGACCGGGCGAAGGTGAACCTCGCCGCCGCCCGCACCGAGACGTACCCGAGCCCGGGGGCGCTGCCCGAGGTGCGCCTCGGCGCGACGATCGAGGCGGACCTGCGCCGCCGCGACTTCACCGTCAACGCGATCGCCGTCGGGCTGCGCGACGGGCGCGAGGTCGCGTTCCCCGGGGCGCTGGAGGACCTCGAGCGCCGGCGGCTGCGGGTCCTCCACGACGCGTCGTTCCTCGACGACCCGACCCGGCTGTACCGGATGGTCCGCTACGAGCGGCGGCTCGGGCTGGCGATCGAGCCGCGCACCGCGGCGCTCGCCCGCGCCGCGCAGGAGGGCGGCGCGCTCTACACGCTCACCCGCGACCGGATCGCCGCCGAGCTGCGGCTCATGCTCGACGAGCCCGACCCGGTCGGCACGATCGCCGCCGTCCGGGCCTGGGGGGGCCGGGCGGCGCCCGCCGTCGACGAGGAGCTGGCCCGGGCCGCGCTCGAGCTGCTCGACGGCGAGGGGCGCCTCGAGCTCGTCCTCGTCGGCAGCGGCTGCGCCGGCGACGAGCGGGCGGCCGCCCGCGACATCCAGTGGTTCGACGACTCGCGCCCGGCGCGCCGCCGCGCGCGCGAGGTCGCCCGCGCCCCGCAGCTCGCCGAGGCGCTGCGGGCCGCCCGCCGCCCGTCGGAGATCGCCGCCGCCGCGGTGCGCCGGCCGCTGGAGGCGGTCGCGCTCGCCGGCGCGCTCGGCGCGCGCGAGCCGGCGCAGCGGTGGCTGCGGGAGCTGCGCCACGTGCGGCTGGCGATCGACGGGCGCGACGTCATGGCCGCCGGGGTGCCGGAGGGGCCGCAGGTGCGCGCCGCGCTGGAGCGGGCGCTCGCCGCCCGCCTCGACGGGGAGATCCCGCCGGGGCGCGACGCGGAGCTCGCGGCGGCGCTGGCCGCCGACTAGGCTCGCGCCCATGTCGCGCAACGCGATGCGGTGGGACGGCTCGCCCGGCCACTACGAGGTCTGGTACCTGACGCTCACCGACCCGGCGTCCGGCGTCGGCGTGTGGATCCGGCTGACGCTGCTCGCGCCGCTCGACGGGGAGGCGACGTGCGCGCTGTGGCTGGCGGCGATGGACCCGGCCGGCGGCGGCGTCGTCGCCCGCAAGGCGACGCACCCGATCTCGGCGCTCGCGGCCCGGGACGACCCGTTCCGGGTGACGATCGCCGGCGCCCACCTCGACGACCACGGCACCGCCGGGCGCCTCGACGACGTCGCCTGGGACCTGCGCTGGGCGCCCGGGCGGCCCTACGACCACGTCCACCCGCTCCTGCGCCGGGCCCGGGTGGCCCGGACCGTCCTCACGCTCCCGCACGGGGACGTCGCCGTCCGCGGCACCGTCGAGCTGCCCGGCGGTCGGCGCCTCGAGGTCGACGGCGCCCGCGGCGGCCAGGCCCACCTGCACGGCAGCAAGCACGCCTCCTGCTGGGCGTGGGTCCACGCCGGCGACCTCGTCGACGCCGACGGCGCGCCGGTGGCGGACACGTTCCTCGACGGCGTCTCCGTCGTCCTGCCGCGCCTGGGCCGCGACCGCGGGCCGTCGACGCCGGTCGTCGGGCGCTTCCTCGGGGAGGACTTCGCGTCGACCTCGCCGGCGCGGGTCGTGGCCAACCGCTCCCACTTCGGGCTCGTCGGCTGGGAGCTGGAGGCCGTCGACGGGCCGCGGCGCGTCATCGCGCACGTCGCCGCCGACCGCGACCTGCTCGCCGGCGTCACCTACCACGACCCCGACGGCGAGCGCGTCTACTGCTACAACAGCGAGGTGGCGTCGATCCACCTGTCCGTCCTCGACCGGGCCCGCCGGCCGCGGCCCGGCTGGATCCTGCGCCAGGCGCTGACCGGCGAGGGGCGCGCCCACTTCGAGTACGCCCAGCGCGAGCCGGTCCCGGGCCTGGACCTGCTGGTCTGAGCATGGGCGTCTTCGGCTGGGACGGCGAGCACCTCGCCGCGGAGCTGCCGCACGGCGCCCGCGCCCTGTTCACGACCCGCCGCGGCGGGGTCAGCCGCGGGCCGTTCGCGTCGCTGGACCTCGGGCGGACCGACCCGGCGCTCGAGCGCGACGACCCGGCGGCGGTGGCCGAGAACCGCCGGCGCGCGGCGGCGCTCGCGGGCGGGCGCGCGCTGCGCCTCGCCCGCCAGGTCCACGGGGCCGGGGTCGCCACCGACGAGGACCCGGCCGAGGAGGCCGACGGGCAGGTCACGCGCCGGGCCGACGTGGCGGCGACCGTCCTCGTCGCCGACTGCCTGCCGGTCGCGATCGCCGCGCCCGGCAGGGTGGCGGTCCTCCACGCCGGCTGGCGCGGGCTGGCGGCCGGGGTGCTGCGCCGCGGCGTCGAGGCGCTCGGCGACGGGCCGAAGGCGGCGGCGATCGGGCCGGGGATCGGCGTCTGCTGCTTCGAGGTCGGCGACGAGGTGCGCGAGGCGTTCGCCGCGCACCCGGCCGCGCGGCGCGGCCGCCACTTCGACCTCAAGCTGATCGCGCGCCGGGAGCTCGAGGCCGCCGGGGTCGCGGAGATCGCCGACTGCGACCTGTGCACGGCGTGCGACCCGGAGCGGTTCTTCTCCCACCGGCGCGACGGAGACGAGACCGGACGACAGGCAGGGATGGCATGGCGCGAGAGCTGATCAGGGGCATCGAGGTCGACGTGGTGCGCGAGAACCTGCGCGCGATCCGCGAGGAGGTGGGGCCGGACGTCGAGATCCTCGCCGCGACGAAGTACGTCGCGCCCGAGGAGATCGGGGTCCTCGTCGAGGCGGGCGTGCGGGTCTTCGGCGAGAACCGCGCCCAGGACCTCGTGGCCAAGCACGCCGACCACCCCGACCTCACCTGGGACTTCATCGGCCAGCTCCAGAGCCGCAAGGTCAAGCAGATCCTCCCGCTCGTGCGCTACGTCCACTCGGTCGCCAGCGACTCGGCGCTCGAGCAGCTCGCCCGTCACGGGACGCCCGAGACGCGGGTGCTCGTGCAGGTGAACATCGCGCGCGAGCCGGGGAAGGCGGGCATCGACCCCGACGAGCTGCCCGCGTTCCTGGAGCGCTGCCCGGTGCCGGTCGTCGGGCTCATGACGATGCCGCCGCTGGCGCAGCGGCCCGAGGACAACGCCCGCTGGTTCGCGGCGCTGCGCGAGCTCGCCGAGCGCCACGGGCTGCGCGAGCTGTCGATGGGGACGTCGCAGGACTACGCGGTCGCCGCACGAGAGGGTGCAACGATCGTGCGGATCGGCGCGCGCCTCTACACTCGCCGGTAGCAGGGAATTCGCCTGCGACCCCGAAAGGCAGGACCCGATGTCCTTCCGAGACTCCTGGCATAGCGCGCTCGTCTACTTCGGCCTCGCCGAGGAGCGCGATCCTGCGCGCGACTACGACGACGAGCCGGACCCGCGGGAGCCCGAGGTCGAGATGGAGGACCGCTACCGCGAGCGGCCCAACGTGCGCCGGCTGTCGACCCGCCGCCGTCGCGACGACTTCGACGACATCTTCGCCGACGACGAGCCGGCCGGGCGGCCGACGACCGTGCTGCGGCCGGTCGGCGGCGGCCGCAACGGGCGCTCCAACGACGTCCGCGTCCACCTCGTCGTCCCGAAGTCGTTCAACGACGCCCAGCAGGTGGCCGACAAGTTCAAGGACTCGATCCCGGTCATCCTCAACCTCCAGGGCGTCGACGTCGACCTCTCCAAGCGCCTGATCGACTTCGCGAGCGGGCTGACCTACGCGCTCGACGGCGGGATGCAGCGGATCGCCGACAAGGTCTTCATGCTGACCCCGCGCAACGTCGAGATCTCCGCCGAGGAGCGCGCGCGGCTCATCGAGAAGGGGTTCTTCAACCAGTCCTAGCGGCCGCGCGTCCGCGCGCCGGGGCGGGCCGTCACGGTGGACGTGTGGCACCTGGCATCGGAGGGGTCGATGCCAGGTGCCACACGTCCCCGGGCCGGGCGCCCCGGCCCCCCCCGGCCCG
>JADGIB010000225.1 GCA_019683665.1 Solirubrobacteraceae bacterium | reverse complement strand
GCGCGGATCAGCCGGCCACCTCGGTGGCCAGCTCGTCCGCGAGCCGCGTCGCGTCGACCGTGTTGCGCATGAGCATCGCGATCGTCATCGGCCCCACCCCGCCCGGCACCGGGGTGATCCGGGAGGCGACCGGCTCGACCGCGGCGAAGTCGACGTCGCCGACGATCCCGTCCGGGGTGCGGTGGATCCCCACGTCGATGACGGTGACGCCGGGCTTGACGTCGTCGCGCCCGATGAGGCCCGGGACGCCCGCGGCGACGACGAGGATGTCGGCCCGCCGCGTCTCCGACCGCAGGTCCGCCGTCCCCTTGTGGCAGCTCGTCACCGTCGCATCGCGCTCCAGCAGCATCTGCGCCATCGGCCGCCCCACGAGGTTCGAGCGCCCGACGACGACCGCGTCCACCCCGGCGATCGGCACCTCGTAGGCGTCCAGCAGCGCCATGACGCCGGCTGGCGTGCACGGCCGCAGCCCCGGCTCGCCGAGCGCCAGCCGCCCCGCGCTGCGGATCGTCAGCCCATCGACGTCCTTGGCCGGCGGGATCAGCTCCAGGACCGGCTTCGGATCCAGGTGCGCGGGCAGCGGCAGCTGCAGGAGGATGCCGGTGACCTCCGGATCGGCCGCCAGCCCGGCGACGACCCCGGCCAGCTCCTCCTGGCTGACGTCGCCGGGCAGGTGGTGGTGCAGGTCGCGCATCCCCGCCTCCACGCACGCCCGCCGCTTGCGCGCGACGTAGATCGCCGAGGCGGGGTCGTCGCCGACGAGGACGGTCGCCAGGCCGGGCGGGACCGCCATCCCCGCCACGTCCCGGGCGACCGCCTCCCGGATCTCGGCCGCGACCGCGGCGCCGTCGATCAGCTCGGCCATCGGCGTCCTACGCGTGGGCGGCGCGCCAGCCGCCGGGCGCGTACTCCTTGCGGACGGTCTCGACGTACGGCACCGGGCTGACGATCGCGCGGATCTCGGCCGGCTCGTGGGGCTCGACGGTCGGCTTGGCGGTGCCGCCGTTCTCCTCGCCCCAGTGGAAGGTGACCTCGATGCCGGGGTCGGCGTACTCGGTGTCGATGACGGCGAGCGTCAGCCACTTGCCCTCGTTGGCCGTGTAGGCGACCCAGGTCGAGACGCCGATCGTCTTGCCGTCGTGCGAGACGCGGTCGAACGGGTGCATGGCGTAGACCGCGCTCGGCCAGTCCATGTACTTCGCGCGGCCCTCCTTGCGCATCTGGCTGCCGATGACGCGGGTGACGTCCTCGTCGTTGAGCGCGAGCGTCACCTTCGTGCGGTGGCCGCCCTCCTCGGCCCGCTTCTCGAGCGCCTCGCGGCCGATGAAGTCGTGGTCGAACTTCACGAGGTGGCCGTAGGTGAGGTCCCACGGCGTGAAGTAGTAGTCCTCGATGTCGTCCGACACGAAGCTGCCGCCGATCGAGGCGTTGCCCTCGTAGCCGTCGGCGGGCAGCCACTCGCGGTAGGCCTTCAGCTCGTCGCCGGTGTAGATCGCCGGCAGCGGGGACGGGATCCAGCCGGACTCGACGGCGTTGGACGAGTACGCGCGCCCGCCGACGAGCTTCATGCCGAACTCCTCGCCGGCGCTGACGAACGCCTCGTAGACGGCCTCGTAGTCCTCCCACGGGCCGTAGACCTCCCAGCCGGGCTGGCCGGCCATGCCGTGGCGCAGCGCGAAGACGTCGCGGCCGGCGATCTTCTCGACGGTGACCGAGAAGAACTTCAGCTCCTCCGGCTTGTGGCCCAGCGCCTTCTCGATGACCTGCATCGCGTTCGGGCCCTGGATCTGGAAGCGGTAGTGCTTGCGGCGGCCGTCGGTGCGCAGCGCGGAGCGCTGGTCGAGCTCGACCTCGACGTTCCAGTCGCCGGTCTGCGCGTGGTAGGTGACCCAGTTGAGGACGGGGGCGCGGCCGACGAGGTCGATCGTGTCGGGCGTGCGGCAGAACTGGATGACGTCGCCGATGACGTAGCCGTCGGGCGTGCACGGCACGAACTGCTTGGCCCGGCCGGGCTCGTAGTTCGGCGTGTTCACGCCCAGGTAGGACAGGAGCTTGACCGCGTCGGGACCACGGACCTCGAGCTCGGCCATGTGGTAGCTCTGGTTGAACAGGACGCAGGTCTCCTGCCAGGCGCGCTGCTCGTCGCGCCAGTTGGAGTACTCGGGCGGCACCCCGGGATAGACGTTCGGCCCGGCCTGCGCGTTGCGCAGCATCTCGACGACGTTGCCGGCGGCGTTGAGCCGCTCCTCCAGGTTGGCGTAGGCCATCCTCGTGGTCTCCTCTCCTCCGGGAACCGGTGCGCAAACTCACTTGCTTGGCGTATAGTAAGTGATCGTGCCGAGCGGTGCCAGCCCCACTCGCCTCCGGCGCCGCACGCAGCAGGAGCGCCGGGCGCAGACCGAGCGACGCCTCCTGGACGCCGCCGCCTCGCTGCTGGCGCAGGGCGGCGCCTCGGCGGTGACGCTGGCCGAGATCGGCCGCGTCGCCGGCTACAGCCGCGGGATCGTCACCCACCAGTTCGGGTCGCGGCTCGGGCTGCTCACCGCGTTCGCCGAGGTCGCCCAGGAGCGGGTCGAGCCGCGGCCCGGCGACCCGCCGGGGATCGAGCGGCTGCTGAACCTCGCGCGCGCGTACGTCGACCTCGTCGCCTCCGGGGACGCGTACTCGCGTGGCTTCCTGCTGCTGTGGGCGGAGTCGCTGCGCGCCGCGCCCGAGATCCGCGAGATCTTCGCCGCCCGCGACCGGCGCCTGACCGAGGAGATCGTCGCCGACCTCGTCGCCGGGCAGGCGGCGGGCGAGGTCCGGGCCGACCTCGACGTCGAGGTCGCGACGACGGTCCTCATCGGCCAGCTGCGCGGGCTGGCGCTCCAGCTCATCCTCGGCGAGGACGCCCCGTCGGCCGACGCGGTGAAGGCCGCGCTCGTCGAGGGCATCCGCCGCAGCCTCGCCTGAGCGGCGTCAGGGCACCGGGTCGCCCAGCGCGGCCGACTCGCGCAGCTCGCGGGCGAGCGTCTTCGCGTCGTAGGGGCCGATGTGGCGGCGCCCGGCGACGAAGAACGTCGGCGTGCCGGTGGCGCCGCTCGCCTCGGCGCTGGCGACGTCCTCGCGGATGTGCGCGGCGATCTCCTCGTCGGTGAGGTCGCGGGCGAAGCGCTCGACGTCGAGGCCGAGGTCGCCGGCGTAGCCGAGGACGTCCTCGATCTCGAGCTCGCCCTGGTGCTCGAACAGGAGGTCGTGCATCTCCCAGAAGCGGCCCTGCGCCCCGGCGGCCTCGGCGGCGGCCGCGGCGAGCTCGGCGTGCGGGTGGACGTCGGTGAGCGGCAGGTGGCGGAAGACGTAGCGCAGGTCGTCCCCGAGGTGCCTGCGCAGGTCGCGGACGACGCCGGTGGCGCGGCCGCAGAACGGGCACTCGAAGTCGCCGTACTCGACGAGCGTGAGCGGGGCGTCGGGCCGGCCGCGGATGTGGTCGCGGGCCGGGTCGACCGGCATGTCGAGGACGAGCGGCAGGGTCGCCGTCCACTCGCCGCGCAGGACGGCGGCGAGGCGGAAGACGAGCGCGCCGAGCGCGGTGGCGAGCACGGCGGCGAGGAGGACGCCGACGGTCGCCTCGGCCTGCAGCTCCGCGCTGGGCAGCGCGAGGTGCACGATGAGCAGCGAGACGGTGAAGCCGATGCCCGACAGCGCGGCGCCGCCGAGCGCCTGCCCGGGCCCGACGCCGCGCGGCAGCTCCCCGAGGCCGAGGCGGCGGACGAGCATGACCCCGCCGCCGATCCCGGCGGTCTTCCCGGCGACGAGCCCGAGCACCACGCCCCAGGTGACCGGGGAGCCGAGCGCGTCGCCGAGGACGCCGCCGCGCAGGTCGACGCCGGCGTTCGCGAGCGCGAAGACGGGGACGACGACGTAGCTGGCCCACGGGTGCAGGAGCGTCTGGAGGCGCTCGTTGACGGAGACGGCCTGCTGGACGCGGCGGGTGGCGGCCGACCCGACCTCGGGCAGCGGGGACTGGCGGAAGGCGCGGAAGGCCATCGTCGCCCGCTCGACGTCCTCGCGCCGCGGCGGCCGGGCGGCGATGAGCAGGCCGGCGAGCATCCCGGCGATCGCGGGGTGCAGGCCCGACTCGAACGTCGCGATCCAGAGGACGATCCCGACGACCCCGTAGGCCCAGGCCCGCCACTGGCCGAAGCGGCTGAGGAGGGCGAGGACGGCGAGGCAGGCGACGACGATCGCGAGCGCGGCCGGGTCGAGCGCCTCGGAGTAGACGATCCCGATGACGCTGACGGCGACGATGTCGTCGAACACGGTCAGCGTGAGCAGGAAGACCCGCAGCTGGGTCGAGATCGCGGGGCCGACGATCGCGAGCGCCCCGAGCAGGAACGCGGTGTCGGTGCCGATGACGACGCCCCACGCGTGCCGGGCCTCGCCGTCGGGGTTCACGGCGAGGTAGAGGAGCGCCGGGAGGACGATCCCGGCCACGGCGGCGACGGCGGGCAGGACGACGCGGCGGCGGTCGGTCAGCTCCCCCACCGACAGCTCGTGGCGCACCTCCAGGCCGATCACGAAGAAGAACAGCGCCATCAGCCCGTCGTTGACCCAGTGGCGCAGGTCCATCGCCAGCTCGTCGCCGCCGATCCCGACGAACGCCCGGGTCTCCCACAGCGACTCGTACGCGTCCGACCACGGCGAGTTCGCCCACGCCAGCGCCACCAGCGCGGCCGCCAGCAGCAGCCCCGCGCTGCCCGCCTCCGTCCGCAGGAACCCGCGCATCGACCGGCGCAGCTGCGCGGCCAGCTCCCGCTTCTTCGCGCTCGTCTGCGCGAGCCGGGGTGCGGTCAGCGCCATCAGGCGGGTCGGTGGTGGCGTCGGCGTGCGGTCACGGGTCGGCGCGAGGCGTCGCTGCGGCGCATCGTGTCACGGCGCCCCGCCGGTCGGGGCGCCTCGAGGTGCGCGGGCGCCGCCTCCCCCCCCCCGCGTGGCTTGTCGGGTTCGCTCCCTCCAGCACGACGAACCCGACAACCAACGCGGACGGGCGGTCACCTGCGCTGGTCGGCGGCGGGAGGCGAGCCGGGACCTCGTCGCCCAGCCCGCGTCGAAGGTGGGGCGCCGGCCCCGGCGAGGCGAACCCTCGTCCGCTCGGGCGGCCGAGGGCGCACCGGCGGGTGTAGCGTGTCGGCCGGTACGGGGCCGCGCGCACAGCGGCCGGGTTCACGTTCAGGGAAGGCGTCATCGATGTGCACCAGGGTGGTTCGAACGGAGGCCGACGGCACCGTGCTCGTCGGACGGAACATGGACTTCCGGTACGACCTCGGGACCAACCTCTGGGCCCTTCCGCGAGGCATCGAGCGGGGGACGGACGACCTGCGGTGGACGGCGCGCTACGGCAGCCTCGTCGCGGCGTGCTTCGACATGATCTCCGCCGACGGCCTGAACGAGGCCGGGCTCGCCGGGCACATCCTGTGGCTGGCCGAGGCCGCGTACGGCCCGCGTGACGAGTCCCGGCCCGCGCTGCCGCTCTCGCTGTGGCTGCAGTACTTCCTGGACACCTGCGCCACGGTCGCGGAGGCGGTCGCCTGGATCGAGGAGACGAAGGTCCAGCTCATCCCGATCGACGACCCGAACACCGGCGAGCCGCCGACGCTGCACCTCGCCCTCGACGACGCGACCGGCGACTCGGCGATCATCGAGTACATCGGCGGGGAGCCGCACATCTGGCACAGCCGCGACTACCGGGTGATGACGAACTCGCCCACGTACGACCGGCAGCTGGAGTTCCTGAAGGAGATCGAAGGGTTCGGGGGCGACCGGCCCCTTCCCGGGACGAACGACGCCGCCGACCGCTTCGCCCGGGCCGCCTACTACGTCGACCGGCTGCCGGACCCGAAGACCACGGTCGAGGCGGTCGCCGGCGTGCTCAGATCCGCAACTGCGCGCAGCCCTTCCGGATCCCCGACCCGGACAAGCCGTACGCGTCGCAGACGCTGTGGCAGACGGTGAGCGACCTCACGAACCGGCGGTACGTGTTCGCGTCCACGACCCGCCCCAACATCGTGTGGGTCGACCTCGACGACCTGGAC
>JADGIB010000224.1 GCA_019683665.1 Solirubrobacteraceae bacterium | reverse complement strand
GCCGGCGCCCCCCGGGGGGGGGCCCGGGGCGGCCGGCCCCGGGGGGGGGGGGCGGGGCGGCCGGGTCAGCGCTGGGCGGCGATGACGTCCAGCACCCAGTAGCGCGGCCCGCGCTCGGCCTCGAGCCGGGCGAGCTCCTCGCGGTGGATCTCGGCCACCCGCGCCGGGGTGATCGCCTCCGACGGGTCGATCTCCTCGATCTGGAGGCTCGTCTTGTCCTCGTAGAGGTGCTCCCCCTTCAGCCGGCCGCGCTCGTCGTAGGGCCAGATGAACGCCTGGCGGCTGGAGACGTGGTAGAGCGCGTCCTCGGAGTCGACGTCGTAGCCGATCGCCCGCAGGTCGGAGCCCTTGGCGAGCTGGTGGAACGTCAGCTCGTCGGCGATCCCCCAGTCGGCGACGGCGATGTCGTCGTCGGAGTTCCACAGGACGGCCTCGCCGACGCTCTCGTAGAAGGCGACGACGCCGTCGCGGCCGCGCACGACCGCGGGCTCCACCCCCCACGTCACCCGGTACACCGGCTCCTCGACCATCATGTCGTCGGCCGTGATGAGGTCGAACTGGCCGGACCCCTCGAGGTGCACGTGCCGGATGAAGTTCAGGAGCATCGCGCGGTGCAGCGGGTTCTCCGTCTTCTCCAGCAGCTCCTCGGCCGGCTTCATGCAGTCGTAGACCGCCTGCTCGAAACGGTTCACGGGCTTCTCCCCTCCTCTGGTTGCCTGATATCCGGAATCCTGACGAACGGCGGGCCGCCGCGCCAGGCCCGGCCGCCCCGGCTCAGCCCGACGGGCGCTCCTGGGCGCGGCGCACGTCGGCCTCTGCGGCCCGCGCGAGCTCGGCCGCCCGGGCGCGGCGCGGGTCGTCGGGGCTGCCCGCCAGGTTGAGGGCCAGGATCGGCCCGCCGGCGCGGACGACCGACTCGGCCAGGATCGCCGCCGTGATCGCCTCCCCGCGCACGCCGCCGCGCGCGGCCTGGGCGGCGTCGGCCGCCATCCGCGCGACCTCCGCGGCGAGCTCGACGATCCGCAGCGGCGGATCGGCGGCGGCCGACAGCGCCTCGCGCAGCCGCTGCCCGTGGCCGGGCTCGCCGCGGCGGCGCAGGACGGCCATCACGCCCCGGTAGGCGACGGCGTCCTCCTCGGCCAGCTCGAGCGCCCGCTCGCGCAGCTCGGCCGCCCGCGCCGCGCGGGCGCGCAGCGCGTCGTCGTCGTCGGCGCCGCGCAGCGTGACGGCGCTGACCATCTCGACGAGGGAGGCCGCGAACGCGGCCGTGACCGCGAGCGTCGGCCCGGCGCCCGGCGTCGGGTCGGGCGCGGCGACGCCGCGCAGGAGGGTGCTGACGGTGCGGTCGGCGTAGCGGGTCATCGTGCCCCCAACCATCCCATCCGCGTCCGTCCCGTGCGTCAGGACCCGGCCGCGACGTCGGCGGCGAGCGCCTTCAGGGCGGCGGCGTACACCTCCGAGAACGTCGGGAACGGCTGGATCACGTCGACGAGCGTGGCGAGCGGGACCCGGGCGCGGATCGCCAGCGTCGCCTGCTGCAGCCACTCGCCGGCGTCGGGGCCGACCGCGTGCGCGCCGGTCAGGCGCTCGCCGTCGGAGACGAGCGTCAGGAACCCGTCGGCGTCGGCGCGGCTGTAGGTCGCCGTCCGCGCCACGTCGGCCAGCCGCGCGGTCCCGGCGTAGCGATCCTCGGGCGCGCCGACCGCGGCCGCCTGCGGGTCGGTGAACGTGACGCGCGGCACCGCCGCGTAGTCGGCCGTGCGCGGCCGGCCGAGGATGTTGGCGGCGACGACGTCGGCCTGGTACTTCGCGACGTGGGTGAACGGCCACACGCCGGTGACGTCGCCGACCGCCCACAGCCCGTCGCCGGCGCGCAGGCGGTCGTCGACGACGATCCCGCGCGCGGCCGGCTCGACCCCGACCGTCTCCAGGCCGATGCCCTCCACGCGCGGGCGGCGGCCGGTCGCGACGAGCAGCCGGTCGCCGCGGACCTCGGTCCCGTCGGCGAGCGCGACGACGAACGCGTCGCCGTCGCGGCGGGCCTCGGCCGCCTCGGCGCCGAGGAGGAGCTCGACCCCGTCGCGGCGCAGCGCGGCGGCGATCGCCTCCCCGAGCGCGGCCGGCTCGCGGGCGAGCAGCCGCGGCGCACGCTCGACGAGCGCGACCTCGGCGCCGAGCCGCCGGATCGCCTGCGCGAGCTCGACGCCGACCGGCCCGCCGCCGAGGACGACGAGCCGCTTCGGCACCCGCGTCAGCGCGGTCGCCTCGCGGTTCGTCCACACCCCCTGCAGCCCGTCCAGGCCCGGGACCGGCGGCAGCGCCGGCGCCGACCCGGTCGCGACGACGACGTGGGCGGCGGTGCGGCGGACGCCGTCGACCTCGACGGCGCCGGGCCCGGCCAGCCGCCCCTCCCCGCGCAGCAGCGCGATCCCGGCGTCGGCCAGCCACCGCACCTGCCCGTCGTCGGTGTGGTCGGAGACCATCCAGTCGCGCCACGCGAGCGCGGCCGGGACGTCGAGCCGGGCGTCCCCGGCCGCGTCCCGGGCGGCCCGGACGGCCTCCCCGGGGCGCAGGAGCGTCTTCGACGGGATGCAGGCCCAGTACGAGCACTCGCCGCCGACGAGCTCGCGCTCGACGACCGCCACCCGCAGCCCGCCCTCCGCGAGCGCGCCGGCGCAGTGCTCGCCGCCGGGACCGCCGCCGAGGACGATCGCGTCGTAGTCGTGGTCCGGGGTCATGCCTCGCCTCCCTGGTCGCCTGTCGAGGACCCTACGCGCCCGGCGCCCCGCCGGGGGGGGGCGGGCGCGCGCCGGGCGGGGCCGATGAGTTCCCGCGCGCCGGGCGGTCAGCACCGTCGACATCCCCCACCCCCGACCCCTCACCACGGAGGCCGAGACCCGATGGGCGAGATCCACGTGCACGAGTTCATGACCCTCGACGGCGTCGTCGACGAGCCGACCTGGTCGCTCCCCTACCCGTTCCTGCCGGAGATGGAGGCGACGATCGGCGCGATCTGCGACCGGTCGAGCGCGATCCTGCTCGGGCGCGTCACCTACGAGATGTTCGCGCCGGCGTGGTCGACGCGGACCGTCGAGGACGACCCCGGCGCCCCGTTCTTCAACGAGACGCCCAAGCACGTCGTCTCCGCCACGCTGACCGAGGCGACCTGGCGCAACTCGCGGATCCTCGGGCCCTACGACCCGGAGGCGATCCGCCGCCTGAAGGCGCAGACCGACGGGGACCTCTACGTCAGCGGCAGCGTGACGCTCGTGCGCGCGCTCCTCGCCGACGGCCTCGTCGACGCGCTGCACCTGCTCGTCTACCCGCTGACCCGCGGCAGCGGCGCGCGCCTGTTCGCCGACGGCGACGTCGCCGCGACGTTCACGCGCACGGCCGTCGAGGCGTACCCGAACGGGGTGACGTACCTGGCGCTGCGCCCGCAGGCGTAGGGCACCGCGGCGCCACCGCGCGCGGGGCCCGCCGGGCGTACGGTCCGCCCATGCCGCCGATCTCCCGGGGCTTCCAGGGCCGACGCCGCACCGACGTGGACCCCGCGCGCATCCCGCCGGGCCAGTACCTCACGCCGGACTTCCCCGTCCTGTCGGCGGGCCCGACCCCGCGCACCCCGCCGGACGCGTGGACGTTCTCGATCGACGGGGCGATCGACGAGCCGCGCCGGTGGACCTGGGCGGAGCTGCTGGCGCTGCCGCAGGAGACCGTCACCGTCGACATCCACTGCGTGACGAAGTGGTCGAAGCTCGACACCGAGTGGACCGGCGTCTCGCTCGACACGCTGCTGGACGGCGTCGAGACGGCGGCCGAGCACGTCGTCGCCTGGTCGGACGGCGGCTACACGACGAACCTCCCGCTCGAGGACGTCACCGGCGGCCGCGCCTGGATCGCCCACACCTACGACGGCGAGCCGCTGGCGCCCGAGCACGGCGGGCCGGCGCGTCTGCTCGTCCCCCACCTCTACTTCTGGAAGAGCGCGAAGTGGGTGCGCGGGATCACCCTCAGCGTCGAGGACCGGCCCGGGTTCTGGGAGGGCTACGGCTACCACAACCACGGCGACCCGTGGCGGGAGCAGCGGTACTGGAGCGACTGACGCCGCGCGTCCCGGTCACGTGGCGCGTCGCGACCGTCCGGGCGGTCGTCGACGAGACCCCGACCGCGCGCACGCTCGTCCTCGACGTCCCGGGATGGCCGGGCCACGTCGCCGGCCAGCACGTCGACGTCCGCCTCACCGCCGAGGACGGCTACCAGGCGCAGCGCTCGTACTCGATCGCCTCCGGGCCCGAGGACCCGGGCCTGGCGATCACCGTCCAGGTCGTCCCCGGCGGCGAGGTCTCGCCGTACCTCGCCGGCGAGGCCCGCCCCGGCGACGAGCTGGAGCTGCGCGGCCCGATCGGCGGCTTCTTCGCCTGGCGCGTGGCGGACGGCGGCCCGCTGCTGCTCGTCGGCGGCGGCTCGGGCCTGGCGCCGCTCATGGCGATGCTGCGCCACCGCCGGGCGCAGGCCAGCACGGTCGAGGCGCGGCTGCTGGCCTCGGTCCGCGGCCCCGCCGACGCGCTCTACCGCGCCGAGCTCGACGCCCTCGGCCCCCGCGAGGGCCTGCGCGTCGCCTGGACCTACACCCGCGAGCGGCCGGCCGGCTGGACCGGCTTCACCGGCCGCGTCGACGCCGGCATGCTCGCCGCCGTCGCGCCCCCGCCCGAGGCGGCGCCGCGCTGCTTCGTCTGCGGCCCGACCCCCTTCGTCGAGACCGTCGCCGACCTGCTCGTGCGGGCCGGCCACGACCCTCGCGCCGTCCACGCCGAGCGCTTCGGCCCGACCGGGAGCTGACCATGTCCGACGCCCAGACCCTCGACGGCAACGCGGTCGCCGGCCTCCTGCGGGAGGTGCTGTCGGGCGACCCGACGACGGTCGGCCGGCGCTGCCCGGACTGCGGCGCCGAGGCGCCGCTCGGCGCCCATCGCGCCCACCGGGGCGCGGGCGTCGTCCTGCGCTGCCCGGGCTGCGGCGCCGTCGCCGCCGTCGTGGCCGAGCAGGCGGCCCGGCTCGTCGTCCACGTCCGCGGCGCCCTGCTCGTCCCCCGCGCAGGATGACGCCGATCCCCCGACCCCACCGACGGTGACCCCGAGATGCCCGACTACGGCCACGACCTCCGGTTCGGCACGTTCCTGACCCCGCAGTCCGCCCAGCCCGACGCGGTCGTCGCGCTGGCCCAGCTCACCGAGCGCGCCGGCCTCGACCTCGTCACCTTCCAGGACCACCCGTACCAGCCGGCGTTCCTCGACACGTGGACGCTCCTGGCCTGGGTCGCGGCCCGGACCGAGACCGTCCACCTCGCCCCGAACGTCGCGAACCTCCCGCTGCGCCCGCCCGCGGTCCTCGCCCGCGCCGCCGCCGGCCTCGACCTCCTGTCGGGCGGGCGCGTCGAGCTCGGCCTCGGGGCCGGCGGCTTCCCGGACGCGATCGCCGCGATGGGCGGCCCGCGCCGCACCCCCGGCGAGAGCGTCGACGCGCTCTCGGAGGCCGTCGACGTCATCCGCGCGATCTGGGACCCGTCCGAGCGCGGCGGGGTGCGCGTCGAGGGCGAGCACTACCGCGTGCGCGGCGCCAGGCGCGGCCCCGAGCCCGCGCACGACATCGCGATCTGGCTGGGCGCCTACCGGCCGCGGATGCTGCGCCTCACCGGGCGCAAGGCCGACGGCTGGCTGCCGTCGCTGCCCTACCTCGACCTCGCCGACGCGCCCGCCGCCAACCGCACGATCGACGAGGCGGCCGAGGCGGCCGGCCGGTCTCCGCGCGAGGTCCGCCGGCTGCTGAACGTCGGCGGGCGGATCGCGCCCGCGCGCGGCGGGTTCCTCGACGGGCCGGCCGAGGCGTGGGTCGAGGACCTCCTCCCGCTCGTCCTCGAGCTCGGCTTCTCGACGTTCATCCTCAGCGGCGACGACCCGGGGGCGATCCGGGCCTTCGGCGAGGAGGTCGCCCCCGCCCTGCGCGAGGCGGTCGCCCGCGAGCGCCGGGCGGCCGGGACCCCGACCGGGCCGGCGCGCGGGCCGCGGGCGCTCGCCGCCCGCGCCCCGGGCGGCGGCGACGACGCGCTCCCGCCCGCGCCCGGAC
>JADGIB010000223.1 GCA_019683665.1 Solirubrobacteraceae bacterium | reverse complement strand
TCGGGCGCGCGCTGCGCCCCGAGCTCGCCGCCCCGGCGCCCGCCGCGGCGGGCCCGTCCGGCGAGGCGGCCGCCCCGGATGCGCCGCCCGCGCTCGCGCCGCCCGCGCTCGCGCCGCCCGCCGAGCCGGCCGCGCCCGCCGCTCCGGCCGCGCTCAGCTACACGGCGCTCGAGCTCTACCGCCGCTGCGGCTACCGCTTCCACGTCCAGCGCGTCCTCGGGCTGCCCGACCGCCCGGCGCCGCCCGGGGCGCAGCCGGCCGACGCGGGCGAGCGCGGCGGCCTGTCGGCCCGCGTGCGCGGCGTCGTCGTCCACGCCCTGCTCGAGGAGCTCGACCTCGGCGCGCCCGCCCGGCCGCCCGACCCCGACCGCATCCGGGCGCTCGCCCGCCGCGAGGGCGCGCGGGCCGGCGAGGCCGACGTGCAGCACGTCGCGCGGCTCGTCGCCGCGCTGTCGGCCAGCGAGCCGGGGCGGCGCCTGGCCGCCGCCCGGCGCCTGCGCCGCGAGCACGAGTTCGCGTTCACGCTCGACGGGGAGCTGCTCGTCGGCGTCGTCGACGCGCTCGCGGTCGAGCCCGACGGGGGCTGGCTCGTCGTCGACTTCAAGACCGACCGCCTGCCGGGCGACGCCGACGTCGAGGCCCTCGTCGCCCGCGACTACGCGATCCAGCGCGACCTCTACGCGCTCGCGGCGCTGCGCGCGGGGGCGCCGCGCGTCGAGGTCGTCCACCTCTTCCTGGAGCGCCCGGACGCGCCGGCGTCGGCGGCGTTCGGGCCCGGCGACGTCGCGGCGCTCGAGGCGCGCGTCCGCGCGCTCACCGGCCCGCTCGCCCGCGGCGAGCACCCGCTGGCCGCGCACCCGCACGCCGGGATCTGCGCGACCTGTCCGGCGCGCGGCGGCCCGTGCCCCTACCCGGAGGAGCTGACGCTCCGCCGCGAGGGGCACGGGCCGCCCGCCGTCACCTGACCGTGCCGCGGCGGCCCCAGCCGAGGTCGGTGCCGACACCGCCGATCAGGACGAGGATCGCAGCGACGATCCCGACGATCACCGGCAGGCCGAGGGCCGTGCACAGCCAGTACACGAGCGCGGCGACAAGGACGGCGATCAGGATGCCGATCATGGGTGTTCCTCCAGGGGTCGGACGATGGCCCCTGCTATCCCGGCCGGGGCCTGCGTAATCGACCGGACGGTCAGGAGGGGGCGTCGCCGTCGGCCGACGCCTGACGTCCGCCGTGCGCGGGTAGACCGGGGCCCGTGACCGCTCCCGCCGCCATCCTCGACATCGACGGCACGCTCGTCGACACGAACTACCAGCACGCGATCGCCTGGTACCAGGCCTTCCGCCAGCACGACGTCCGCCTGCCCGTCTGGCGCATCCACCGCCACATCGGGATGGGCGGCGACCAGCTCGTCGCCGCGCTCGCCGGCGACGACGTCGAGGCCGACCTCGGCGACGACATCCGCGCCGCCGAGAAGGCCCTCTACCTGGCCGAGATCCAGTCGACCCAGCCGCTCGAGGGCGCGCTGGAGCTGATCGCCGATCTCGCCGGGCAGGGGCGGGAGGTCGTGCTCGCCTCGTCGGCCAAGGCGCAGGAGGTCGACCACTACCTCGACCTGCTCGACGCGCGCGACCTCGTCGACGGCTGGACGACGTCGGCCGACGTCGAGGCGACGAAGCCCGAGCCGGACCTCGTCGAGGCGGCGCTCGCGAAGCTCGGCACCCGCGAGGCGGTGATGGTGGGGGACACGCCGTGGGACGTCGAGGCGGCCCGGCGGGCCGGGATCGAGACCGTCGCGGTCCTGACCGGCGGGTTCTCCGAGCCGGAGCTGCGCGAGGCGGGCGCGGTCGCCGTGTTCGACTCGATCGTCGCGCTGCGCGCGGGCGTCGCGGCCACGCCGCTGGGGTAACCGCCGGGGATGGAGGTCCCCGACGTCACGCCCCCGGCCGAGGTGCCCGGGCCCGCCGAGCCGGCGACCCCGGCCGTCCCCGACGCGCCGGTCGAGCCGGCGGTGCCCGACGCGCCGGTCGAGCCGGTCGATCCGCCCGAGCCGCCGCCCCGCCCGCCGGAGCCGTCGCCCGTCCCGACCGAGCCCGACCCCGAGCCGGCGCCCGACCCCGGGTAGCGGCGCCGTGCGCGTCGTCTTCGGCCTCTACGTCGTGACGATCGTCGCCGGGCTGGCCTGGTTCCTCGTCATCGGGATCGGCGGGCACTGATGCCCCGGTTCCTGCGCGAGAGCTCGCTGTCGCTCGTGTTCTTCGCGCTCTTCGCCGCCGCCCTCGCCGGCGACGCGGTCGCCGGATGGGCGGCGTTCAACGACGACGCCGCGACGCACGCGCAGGAGACGATCGGCTTCTGGCGCTACCTGACGACGTCGGCGTTCGGGCGCGACGTCCTCGAGAACTGGCAGTCGGAGTACCTCCAGTTCACGCTCTACATCCTCCTCACCGTCTGGCTGCTGCAGACGGGCTCCAACGAGTCCAAGCCGCCGTCGCGGGCCGGGCGGGAGTCCGACGCCGAGCAGCGCCTCGGCGCGCACGCGACCGCGGACTCGCCGCGCTGGGCGCGGGCCGGCGGCTGGCGCACCCGGCTGTACTCGAACTCGCTCGTGCTCGCGATGGCCGCGATCTGGATCGTCTCCTGGGCCGGCCAGTCGGTCACCGGCCGCAGCGCGTTCAACAGCGACCGGATCGCCCACCACGAGAGCCCGCTGTCGTGGTGGCAGTACGTCGGGACCGCCGAGTTCTGGGAGGCGACGCTGCAGAACTGGCAGTCGGAGTTCCTCGCCGTCGGGACGATGGTCGTCTTCTCGATCTACCTGCGCCAGCGCGGGTCGCCGGAGTCCAAGCCGGTCGGCGACCCGCACCGCGAGACGGCGAGCGAGGGCTAGGCGCGGCCCTCCGCCTCGTACTCGCGCAGGAAGCCCTCGAACAGGCGCCGGTGGCCCTCCTCGTCGGCGAGGATCGCGATGACCATGTCGTTCGTGACCGGGTCGACGCCCTCGGTCGCCTCGATGATCTGGTTGTAGAAGTCGATCGCGCCGGTCTCGGCCTCGATCACGCCGCGGATCACGTGGACGATGTCGGTCTGGTGCTCGGGCGGCTGCAGGTACGCCTGCTCGGCCTGGAACGCCATCGAGCCGGGGACGACCCCGTACAGCTCCTTGATGCGGGTCGCGAACTGCTGCGCGTGCCCGAGCTCCTCCTGGATGTCGCCGCGCAGCGACTCGATGATCTCCTGCGCGCGCACCCCGTCGGGGTTGACCGAGTTCGCGATGTAGCTCATCACGGTCTCGATCTCCATCCAGTACGCCTTCGTGAGCATCCCGATGATCCGCTCGCGCTCGGCGCGGTTGGCCTCGGCCAGGATCCCGTGGGTGTCGCTCCTCGTCGCCATGTCGGTCCGTCCTTCTCGTGGTGTCGCGTTCGGTTGCCCGGGTAATCCCCGGCGGACCGGCATCCGAAGCACGGAGGAGCGACCGACATGGCCGACGAACTGCAGGGCAGGCGCATCGCGATCCTCGTCGCCAACGAGGGGATCGAGCAGGTCGAGCTGACCGAGCCGCGCGCCGCGCTCGAGCGCGCCGGGGCGCGGGTGGACCTGCTCGCCCCCGAGGCGGGCACCGTCCAGGCGTTCGACCACCTCGACCGGGCCGACGCGTTCCCGGTCGACCGCACGACCGCGGAGGCGAGCGCCGACGACTACGACGGCCTGATGCTGCCGGGCGGCGTCGCCAACCCCGACGCGCTGCGCATGCGCGAGGACGCGGTCGCGCTCGTCGCCGCGTTCGTGAACGCGGGCAAGCCGGTGGCCGCGATCTGCCACGCGCCGTGGACGCTCGTCCAGGCCGACGCCGTCCGCGGCCGCACGCTCACGAGCTGGCCGTCGCTGCAGACCGACGTCCGCAACGCCGGCGGCACCTGGGTCGACGAGGCGGTCGTCGTCGACGCCGGGCTCGTCACGAGCCGCGGCCCCGACGACCTGCCCGCGTTCAGCGCGGCGATGGTCGAGGCGTTCGCCGCCGGCCCCGCGGACGTCCGCCGGCGCGCGCAGCCGGCCCGCTTCGAGCGCAGCGCGATCCTGTCCTGATCGTGAAGGAGATCCTGCGTGCGCGGCGCCGCGGATCGGGTATGACTGGGATCCCATGCCGCGCGCGATCTGGACCGGTGCCATCTCGTTCGGGCTCGTCACCGTGCCCGTCCGGCTCTACAGCGCCGTGAACCGCAAGACGGTCCGCTTCAATCAGCTTGACGCCGCCGACAACGGCCGCATCGCCCAGAAGCGGGTCAACCCGCGCACCGGCGAGGAGGTCCCGTACGAGCGGGTCGTCAAGGGCTACGAGATCGCACCGGACTCCTACGTCGTCATCACGAACGAGGAGCTCGACTCGCTCGAGCCGGAGAAGACCCGCACGATCGAGATCGAGGACTTCGTCGACCTCGCCGAGATCGACCCGATCTACTACGACCACCCGTACTACCTCGCGCCCGGCCCCGGCGGCGCGAAGCCGTACCGGCTGCTGCTGGAGGCGATGCGCGAGACGAACAAGGTCGCGATCGCCCGGGTCGTCATCCGCTCCAGGGAGAGCCTCGTCGCGATCCGCCCGCTCGGCGACGCGCTCGAGATGTCGACGATGCTGTTCGCCGACGAGGTCGCCGACCCGTCGCGCATCGAGGAGATGCCCGACCCCGACGAGGTGAAGACGACCGAGAAGGAGCTGGCGATCGCCAGGCAGCTCGTCGAGTCGCTCGCCGGCCCGTTCGAGCCCGAGAAGTACCACGACGAGTACCGCGAGCAGGTGCTCGCGCTCATCGAGCGCAAGGCCGCCGGCGAGGAGGTCGTCGTCCAGGAGCGCCCGGAGGAGGAGCCGGCCGAGGTCCCGGACCTCATGGCCGCGCTGCAGGCGAGCCTCGAGGCGGTCCGCGCCGAGACCGGCGAGAAGGCGACGAAGCCGGCCCGCAGGACGACGGCGGCCGCGCCGCGTCAGAAGGCGGCCTCGAAGGGGTAGCCGGGGGCGGCCACGATGGCCGTCGCGACCACGAAGCCCGCCCGCGCGCGCCTGCGCCGCTCCGACCTCACGGTCCCCGGCCTGACGCGCCGCCGCCACGGCCGCGGGTTCGCCTACCTCGACCCCGACGGGGAGCGGGTGCGCGACGCCGAGGTGCTCGCCCGCATCCAGGAGCTGGCGATCCCGCCGGCGTGGACCGACGTGTGGATCTGCCCGTACCCGGGCGGCCACATTCAGGCGACCGGGATCGACGGCGCCGGCCGCAAGCAGTACCTCTACCACCCGCGCTGGCGTGCCCGCCGCGACCAGGAGAAGTTCGACGAGATGCTCGACTTCGCCCGCGCCCTGCCGCGGATGCGCGAGCGCGTCGCCCGCGACCTCGAGGACCGCGACGACCTCGGCCGCGAGCGGGTCCTCGCCTGCGCGGTGCGGCTGCTCGACCGCGGCTTCTTCCGCATCGGCTCCGAGGACTACGCGGTCACGAACGAGACGTACGGCCTGGCGACGATGCGCCGCGAGCACGTGACCGTCGACGGAACGACGGTCGTCTTCGACTACCCGGCCAAGCACGGCAAGCGGCGGGTGCAGTCGGTCGTCGACCCGGAGGTCGCCGCCGTCGTGCGGACGCTGAAGCGGCGGCGCTCGGGCGGCGAGGAGCTGCTCGCCCACCGGCGCGGGCGCCGCTGGGTCGACGTGCGCTCGGCCGACATCAACGCCTACGTGAAGGCGGCGACCGGCTCGGACTTCTCGGCCAAGGACTTCCGCACCTGGGGCGCGACCGTGCTCGCCGCGGTCGCCGTCGCCGTCTCGGGCGCCGCCGCCGACACGAGGACCGCCCGCCGGCGGGCGGTGACCCGCGCGGTCAAGGAGGTCGCCCACTACCTCGGCAACACCCCCGCCGTCGCGCGCGCCTCCTACATCGACCCGCGCGTCTTCGACCGCTACCAGGACGGCCTGACGATCGCCGGCGTCCTCGAGGAGCTGGGCGCCGAGCCGGGCGACACCGCGATCCAGGGCGCCGTCGAGGCCGCGGTCGTCGACCTCATCGAGGGCCACGAGAGCGACGCGATCGTCCGCAACGGGGACGGCCTCTGACACGCCCCGGGCCGGTCCCGCCTGCCCTCCGGGGGACGTGTGGCACCCGGCCTGGGACAGGTCGATGCCAGGTGCCGCACGTCGGG
>JADGIB010000222.1 GCA_019683665.1 Solirubrobacteraceae bacterium | reverse complement strand
TGCCCGCATCCTCGCGCACCGGCGGCGGGCGGGCATCCGCAGCCGGCCGCGACCCGCCCCCGCCCCGGCTACTTGACCGACCCGGCCAGCAGGCCCTGCACGAAGTAGCGCTGGAAGGCGAGGAAGACCGCCAGCGGGACCGCCAGCGACAAAAACGACGCCGGCGCGATCAGCTCGATGTTGCTGCCGAACTGGCGCAGCTGGGAGAAGATCGCGACGGTCAGCGGCTGCACGTCGCGCCCGAACGTCAGCGCGACGAGCAGGTCGTTCCACGTCCACAGGAACTGGAAGATCGCCAGCGACGCGATCGCCGGCAGGCCGAGCGGGAGGATGAGCCGGAAGAAGATCCGCGCCTCCGACGCGCCGTCGATCCGCGCGCTCTCGAGGATGTCCTTCGGGATCCCGGCGAAGAAGTTGCGCAGCAGGAAGATCCCGAACGGCAGCCCGAACGCGACGTGGAACAGGATCAGGCCCAGCTCCGTGTCGAACAGGCCGGTCGAGTTGTAGAGCGAGAAGATCGGGATCAGCGCGATCTGCAGCGGGACGACGAGCAGCCCGATGACGACGACGAACAGCGCGTCGCGGCCCGGGAACGACAGCCACGCGAACGCGTAGCCGGCCAGCGAGGCGACGAGGACGAGCAGGGCCGTGTTGCCGACCGCGATGATCGCCGTGGTGAGGAGCGCGTCGACGAGGTCGCTGTCGTCGAACATCGCCCGGTAGTTCTCGAGCGTCGCCATGCTCGGCTCGGCGAAGAGCTTCCACCAGCCCATCTCCGAGATCCGGTCGGAGGGCATGAGCGACGTCAGCAGCAGGCCGAACGTCGGCACGAGCCACAGCAGCGCGACGACGATCATCAGCAGCTGCAGCGGGAGGCGCGCGAACTGGCGCACGAGCCACGCGGCGCGCGTCTCCGTGCGCGCGCGGGGGGCGGGCGAGGCGGCGGGCGCGTCGGCCGAGACGGTCGCCATCAGGACTCCTCTCGCTTGAAGCGGCGGATGTTCAGCGCCAGCGCCGGGATCACGAGGACGAACAGCAGCACCGCGATCGCCGAGCCCAGCCCGAAGTCGTTGACGCCCGAGAACGAGGTGCGCCACATCGCCAGCGCGATGACGTTCGCGTCGTCCTGCGAGGACCCGGGCGCGACCGACAGGACGATGTCGAACACCTTCAGGACGTTGATGATCATCGTCACGAAGACGACCGACAGGACCGGCGCCAGGAGCGGCACGGTGACGCGCCGGAACACCTGCCACTCGGTCGCGCCGTCGGTGCGGGCGGCCTCGAGGACGTCGCGCGGGATCGCCGACAGGCCGGCGGCGATGACGACCATCGCGAAGCCCGCCCACACCCAGATGTAGGCGATCATCACCGACGGGGTGATGAGGTCGGGCCCCAGCCACGAGATCCCCTCGAACGGCGCCGCGAACGTCTTCGACCCGATCGCGACCCGGTAGCCGCCGTCGGCGACGTCGGCGAAGGCGAAGCCGCCGTCGGCGCCGGTCCTCGTCGTCGCCACCACCTCCCCCGCCGCGTCGCGCAGCTCGACCGTCGCGCCGGGGATGCCGAGCTCGCCCGGCTCGACGACGCCCGGCTCGCCGCCGCCCGGCCGGAAGTCGCGCCAGACGACGCCGACGATCTCGCCCGCCGCCGGCTCGGGGGCGACGGCCTGCTCGGCGTCCGCGGGCACCTCGGCGGGCGGGATCGCCGTCAGCCCCAGCAGCGCGCCGTCGCCGGGGCGGACCGTCGCCCGCAGGACGAACCCGTCCCGGACGCTGCCGGTGAGCGCGTCGCTGGACGGCTGCCCGCGCGACAGGACCCCGCTGGAGCCGAAGACGTCCTTGATCGCCCCGATCGCGGCGTTCACCGCCCCGCGCTCGGGGTCCTTCTCGTCCATGATGTGCCAGATCACGCCGGCGGCGAACATCGAGATCGCCATCGGCATGAAGACCGCGGTGCGGAACGCGACCTTCCAGCTGATCCGCTCGGTCAGCACCGCGAAGACCATCCCGATCGCGGCGACGAGCGCCGGCACGACCGCCACCCAGATCGCGTTGTTGCGGATCGCGGTGACGAGCGTGTCCGTCGTGAACAGCGTCTCGTAGTTGCCCAGCCCGACCCACTCGGAGCCGTCGCGGCCGAAGAGGCTGCGGATGATCGTGCGGATCGTCGGATAGACGATCCACACGGTCAGCAGGACGATCGCCGGCGCCAGGAACGCCGCGGTCGTCAGGCGCCGCCGCCAGCGCCCCGGGTCGGGTCCCTCCAGACCCGGGGGCGGCGCCGGCGCGCCGGCATCGGCGAGCGCCACGTCCGGCTACTCCCGGTCGCGGTAGGCGCGCGCGGCCGAGCGCTCGAGCTTCTGGGCGGTCTGGTCGACCTTCGCCGGGTCCGCCAGGAAGTCCTGGAGGATCTTCCACTCGCCCTGCCCGGGGGTGCCGCCGAACGCGGCGGGCGCCAGGTCGGACATGTCGAAGCGGAACGTCTCGGCCTCGGCGATCGCGGTCGCCGTCGTGCGCGTCAGGTCGTCGGAGTACGCGTCCGGCGACAGCTGCGTGTTCGCCGACGAGAAGCCGCCGCGCGAGGCCCAGATCTCGGCCGCCTCCGCGCTGGCCAGGTACTGGACGAGCGCCTGGCCGGCCGGGGTGTCCTTGAACATGACGACCGAGTCGCCGCCGCCGACGACCGTCGGGCCCGACCCGGCGATGCTCGGGAACGCGAACACGTCGTAGTCGGCGCCCGGCTCGAGGTCCGTGGTCACGACGCCGGGGACGAAGTCGCCCTCGATGACCATCGCGCCGCGCGGGTTCTCGCTGAGCACGTTCGTCACCGACGTCGGGAAGTCCGTCTCCAGCGCGCCGGAGGTGCCGCCGACGATGTTGTCGGAGTCGCCGATGACCTGGGCCATCGTCGTCAGCGCGTCCTTGACCGACTGGTCCGTCCACGGGATCTCGTGGTCGGTGAGCTGGTCGTACTTCTCGGGCCCGGCCTGGCGCAGGTAGATGTTCTCGAACAGGTCGGTGAGGGTCCATCCGTCGGCGCCCGCGATCGAGTAGGCGGGCAGGCCCGACGACTTGATCGTGTCGGCGGCCGACACGAGCTCCTCCCACGTCTCGGGCGACTCCACGCCGGCGTCCTCGAACGCCTGGACGTTGAACCAGACCGTCGACTTGTTCGCCGCCTTGAAGACGAACGAGTAGAGCTCGCCGTCGATCGTGCCGAGGTCGACGATGTCCTTCGGGAAGTTCGCCTCGATCTCCTCGCGGGCGAACGTGAGCGGCTGCAGCGCGCCCTGCTGCGCGAACTGGCGGATCAGGCCCGGCTGGGCGATCGTGGCCAGGTCCGGCGGGTTGCCGCCCTCGACCGCGGTGCTGAGGACGGTCGGGGTGTTGTCGCCGGCCGGGTTGTAGTTGACCGTGACGTCCGGGTAGCGTTCCTTGAAGCCGTCGAGGACGGCCTGGAACGACTTCTGCTCGTCGCCGGTCCAGATGCCGACCATCGACACCGTGCCGGAGACGTCCGACGGCTCGGCGGCCTGCGTCGCGCCGCCGGTGGCGGTGCCCGTCGCGCCGCCGTCATCGTCGTCGTCGCCGCAGCCGGCCGCCGCGACGAGCGCGGCCCCGGCCAGCAGCGCGAGCAGGAGGCGCCTGAGGGCTGGAAGGTTCACGTCGGTCCTCCTCCGTTGGTGGCGTCGTAGATCCCGAGACCCGTGTCGGGATCGAAGAAGTGGAGGGCCGAGGTGTCGACGACGACCTCGACCCGGTCGCCCTCGCGGACCCGCGAGCGCGGGCTGAAGCGCCCGACGACCGTCGTCCCGGGCTCGTCGGCGCCGAGCTGCTGCACGCCGCGGTCCTCGGCCAGCTCGTCGGTCTCGGCGGTGACGGCGGCGGGCGCGTCGACAGTCAGGTAGACCATCAGCTCCGAGCCGAGCGCCTCGCGCAGCTGGGCGACGCCGCCGAGCCGGCGGCCCTCCGGCGCGTCGCCGGCGACCGCCGCGTCCTCGAGGTCCTCGGGCCGGATGCCGACGATGACGGTCCGGTCCACGTAGCGGGCGAGCGCGGGACGGGCGGCGGTGAGCTCGGCGGGCAGGGAGAGGGTCTGCCCGCCGGCCCGGACCGCCAGCCCGTCGCCGGCCCGCTCCAGACGGCCCTCGAGCAGGTTCATCGCCGGGCTGCCGATGAAGCCCGCGACGAAGAGGTTGACCGGGTGGTCGTAGAGCTCCTGGGGGGCGGCGACCTGCTGCAGCTCGCCCTTGCGCATGACCGCGACGCGGTCGCCCATCGTCATCGCCTCGACCTGGTCGTGGGTGACGTAGAGCGTCGTCACGCCGAGCTCCTGCTGCAGCCGGGCGATCTCGGCCCGCATCTGGACGCGCAGCTTCGCGTCGAGGTTGCTGAGCGGCTCGTCCATGAGGAAGCACGCCGGCTCGCGCACGATCGCGCGGCCCATCGCGACGCGCTGGCGCTGGCCGCCCGACAGCGCGCGCGGCTTGCGGTCCAGGAACGGCTCGAGGTCGAGGATCCGCGCCGCGCGCTCCACCCGGCGGGCGATCTCGTCCTTGGGCAGGCGCTTGACCTTCAGCCCGAACGCGATGTTCTCGCGCACCGACAGGTGCGGGTACAGCGCGTAGCTCTGGAAGACCATCGCGATGTCGCGGTCGCGCGACGGCACGTGGTTGACGATCCGGTCGCCGATGCGGACGACCCCCTCGGTGATCTCCTCCAGCCCGGCGACCATCCGCAGCGCGGTCGTCTTCCCGCACCCGGACGGCCCGACGAGCACGAGGAACTCGCCGTCGGCGATCTCGACGCGGAAGTCGTTCACCGCGCGGGTGCCGTCCTCGTAGACCTTGCTGACCCGGTCGAACTCGACCTCGGCCACGCCCGCTCCTTTCTCCCCCTGCCCATGAGACGAAGCCGGGGCGCGAATTGACGACGGGCGGGCGCCGACGGCGTAGGCTCCGCTGCGGGGAGGGGACATGAACCGGCAGCGGGACCCGGCCGCCGTCGTCAATCCGGCCGCCGGGCACGTCGAAGTCGAGGAGACCCCGGAGGCGTCGGACGCGGTGCTCGTCGCGCGCGCGGCCGGGGGCGACGACGAGGCGTTCGCCCTGCTCTACCACCGTCACAAGCACGACACCTGGCGCCTGGCGTCGTTCACGCTGCGCGACGCGCACGAGGCCGAGGACGTCGTGCAGGAGACGTTCCTGCGCGCGTACCGGTCGCTGGCCGGCTTCCACGGCGGGCCGTCGGCGCGGGCGTGGCTGCTGACGATCTGCCGCAACCTCTGCCTGGACCGGCTGCGCCGGCGCACGGCCCGCGGCCTCGCGTTCCTCGAGGACGCGCCCGGGCTGGATCCGCCGGCGCCGGCGGCCGACGTCGACACCCGCCTCGACCTGCGCCGGGCGCTCGCCGGGCTGGCGGTCGAGGACGTCGAGGCGTTCTTCTTCGTCGACGTGCTCGGGCTGCGCAGCCACGAGGCGGCGGCGGTGCTCGACCTGGCGGCGCCGTCGACGCTGCGCTCGCGCCTGACGCGGGCGCGGGCCCAGCTCGCGCAGGCGCTCGCGCCGCCGCCGGCGGCGGTCGGCCGGGAGGTGTGGGGCGTCCTGCACACGCCTCCGGACCGGGCGATCGTCGTCGCCCACGGCGCCGAGGCGGGCGCCGTTCCCGCCGACGTGGCGCCGCCCGCGCACCCGGGCGCGCTCGTGCGCTTCTTCGAGGCGCTCGAGCACCGCATCCCGGCCGGGCGCCGGGTGCTGGCCGTGCTCGGGGCGCCGCCGCGGGTGAGCGTCGCGGCGGCGGCGCCGTGGATCGCCCACCACCCGCGCTGGCGGCTGCGGCTGTCCAGCGGGGACCGCTGGCGGCGCGACGCCGAGCGGCTGCTCACCGACGGCGACGACCCGGCCGCGCTGGCCCGGCTGCGCAGCAGCGAGCCCTTCGTCTGGACGCCGGGGCCGTGAGCGGGCGCTTCGGGCACGACGACGACGCGCGGGCGGCCGCCGAGCGGGCGGCGGCGCGGCTGCGCGAGGAGCTGGGCGCGATGCCGGTCGAGGCCGACGCGCGGGTCCTGGCGGCCGTGCTCGCGGCCGGCCGGGAGCCGGAGGCGGCGGCCCCGGGGCGGCGCCGGGGCGCGGCGCGGGCGCGCGCGTGGCTGGGCCGGGCGGCGGGCGGGATCGCGCGCCCGCCGCC
>JADGIB010000221.1 GCA_019683665.1 Solirubrobacteraceae bacterium | reverse complement strand
GGCGGGCCGCCGGCTCGACCCGGCGCCCGTGGCGTCGCGGTGGAACCCGGCCCCCTGGGCCGGGTTCCCCTACCAGCCCGCGACGGAGCCGGCGTCGACCGGCATCGGGAGGCCTGTGACGAACGAGGCCTCGTCCGAGCACAGCCAGACGACGGCGGCGGCGACCTCCATCGGGTCGCCCGGGCGCTTGAGCGCCTGCGGGGCCATGATCTCGGCCTGGCGGTCCTCCGGCAGGTCCGACATCAGGCGGGTCATGATCGCGGCCGGGCAGACCGCGTTGACGCGGATGCCCTGCTCGGCGTACTCGATCGCGGCGTTCTTCGTCAGGCCGTTGACGCCGTGCTTGCTCGCCGCGTAGGCGCCGATCATGTGCACGCCGCGCAGCCCCGCGTTCGACGACGTGTTCACGATCGCGCCCCGGTTGGGCCCCGGGTTGCGCAGCATCGCCCGGATCTGGTGCTTCATCCCCAGGAACGTCCCGCGGAGGTTGACCGCGATGACGCGGTCGAAGTCCTCGTCGGACGTCTCGGCCAGCGGCGCGTGGACGCCGATGCCCGCGTTGTTGTGGGCGAAGTCGATCCGGCCGTAGCGCTCGACGACGTGGGCGACGAGCGCCTCCTGGTCGGCGGACCGCGACACGTCGCACGGGAAGAACGTCGCCTCCCCGCCCGCGTCGCGGATCGCCGCCACCGTCTCCTCGGCCGCCTCACGGGCCGACTCGAGGTCGGAGACGACGACCTTCGCCCCCTCCTGGCCGAAGCGGATCGCGCAGGCCCGCCCGATGCCGTGGGCCGCCCCGGTGACGAGGCCGGCCCGCCCGTCCATCAGGCCGGGCATCCGGCCTCCTCCAGCGCCTGCTGGCGCACCTCGCTCGGGGTCAGGTCGAACTCGCGCTTGAACACCCGCGCGAAGTGCGCGGCGTCGCGGAAGCCCCACCGGAACGCGATCTCCGTGACCGAGCCGCCGGTCGGGCGGCGCAGGTCCTCCAGGCAGCGGTTCAGCCGCTCGCGGCGGACGAGGCCGGCGACCGACTCGTCGCTGTCCTCGAACAGCCCGTGGAGCGTGCGCACCGAGATGTTGTGCGCCTTGGCGATCGTCTCCGGCCCGAGCTTCGCGTCCTGCAGGTGCGCGCGGATGTAGCGGCGCACCTCGGCCCGCAGCGCCGAGCGGCGCGCGGTCCGCGTCGTCGGGACGCTCGGCTCGACCGCGGCGCGCAGGAGCTCCAGGGCGGCGTCGGCGGCCGCCGTCGCGGCCGTCTCTTCCATCCCGGGCAGCTCGAGCGCGAGCGCGTCGAGGTAGCGCACGAGCAGCCGCGCCGCCGGCCCCTGCTCGACCGGCGGCATGACCTTCGCCTCCTCCAGCCGCGGGCAGACCGACATCACCCGCTCGCTGGGGAAGATCAGCGTGCGCTTCGAGAAGGGCTCGACGACCTCGACGTCGACCGGCTGCCAGCCGTTCCAGACGATGACATCGCCCGCCGAGAGCTGGATCTCGCTGCCGCGGTCGCGGACCAGCTCGACCCCGCGCCGCAGGAACTGGAACCCGATCACCGGGGCCGGCTCCCGCTCGATGATCTCGGCGCTGCGCCGCCCCAGCCACGGCGAGGACGTGCAGTCGACGAGCATCAGGTCGCCGAGCCGCCGGCGGGTCACCGACCCGCGGAACGTCTCCGGCGTGCGCGGCGTCGCCTCGACCTCGAACCCGAGGTGGGTGATCGACAGGATGTCGGCCCACTGCTCGAGCCCCGTCTCCGAGGGCACGCCGCGGACGTGCCAGTGCTCGGGCGCCTGCGAGCGCCCGTCGGTCGTCGTCTCAGTCGTCAGAGCCCACCTCTCTCCTCCGCTCCGAGGCCCGGACTTCGTGCCAGATCCTACTTGCATCCGGCCTAGAAGGGGAACGGTTCGCCCTTCGCCCGCGACGTGCGCCACTGCCACTCGGTCCACTGCTCGAGCTGCGTGACGCCGCCGAAGTGCCCGCCGTTGCCGGACGCGCCGAAGCCGCCGAACGGCGCCGGGGGCTCCTCGTTCACCGTCGTGTCGTTCACGTGGACCATGCCGGCGTGGAGGCGGTCGGCGATCGCCTGCGCGCGCTCGACCGACCCCTGCACCGCGGCGGTGAGCCCGTACTCGGTGTCGTTGGCGAGCGCGATCGCCTCCTCGTCGGTGCGGAACGGGACGACCGGCGCGACCGGGCCGAAGATCTCCTCGGCGAACGCCGGCATCGTCGGCGACACGTCGGCGAGGACGGTGGCCGGGAAGAACGGCCCGTCCGGCTTGCCGCCGGTCAGCGCCGCGGCGCCCTGGGCGATCGACTCGTCGACGATCCGCTGGACGCGCTGCACCTGGCGGCTGTTGATGAGCGGCCCGAGCGCGACCTCGTCGGTGGCCGGGTTGCCGACCGGCAGGCGCTTGGCCCGCTCGACGAGCGCCTCGAGGTAGGCCTCGATGACGTTCTCGTGCACGATGTGGCGGCTCGTGGCCAGGCAGATCTGCCCCTGGTGGCCGAACGAGCCCCACGCGCCCGCCGACGAGGCGACGTCGATGTCGGCGTCGTCGAGCACGATGAGCGGGCTGTTGCCGCCGAGCTCGAGCACGACGCGCTTCAGCGTCCGCCCGCACGTCTCGCCGACCTTGCGCCCGGCCGCGGTCGAGCCGGTGAACGAGATCATCCGGATGCGCGGGTCCTCGCACATCGCCTGGCCGGTGTCCGCGTCGCCGCAGACGACCTGCAGGACGCCCTTCGGCAGCCCCGCCTCCTCGAACAGCCGCGCGAGGAGCACGCCGCCGCAGACCGGCGTGTTCGGGTCGGACTTCAGGATGACCGTGTTGCCGAGCACGAGCGCCGGCGCCAGCGACCGCATCGCCAGCACGACCGGGAAGTTCCACGGGCAGATGACGCCGACGACGCCGATCGGCACGCGCATCGCCGTCGACGTGCGGCCCGGCGTGATCGACGGCAGCACGTGGCCGAGCGTCGCGTTGATGAGGCTGTTGGCGAGCTGGATCTGGCCGATCGACGCCCCGATCTCGTGGCTGCCCTTCGGCGGGATGCAGCCCGACTCGCGGATCATCCACTGCAGGATCTCGTCGTGGTGGCGGCGCAGGCCGTCCGCGACCCGCTCGAGGATCGCGATCCGCTCGGTCATGAGCGTCGACGCCCACTCCGGCTGGACCTTCGCCGCCAGCTCCGACGCGCGCGCGATCGTCTCGGCGTCGGCCGCCCCGGCCGAGCCGAGCAGCTCGCCGGTGGCCGGCTCGTACGTGTCGATCGTGACGGGCGCGTCGACCCAGCCGTCCGTGTAGATCTTCCCCGTCCAGTCGAAGCCGTCGAGGAGGCCGCCGGCCTGCTCGACGGGCGGCTGCTCGGTGGTGCTCATGCTTCGGTTCCCTCCTCCTGCGTCTCAGGCCACGGCCGTGGCGGTCCCCGCCGGCCGGCGCCCCTCGATCAGGTCGGCGCCCTTCTCGGCGATCATGATCGTCGGGGCGTGCGTGTTCGCGCGCGTGATCGACGGCATCACGGACGCGTCGACGACCCGCAGGCCCTCCGTCCCGTAGACCCGCAGCTCCGGGTCGACGACCTGCCCGATCGCGCACGTCGACGTCGGGTGGTAGACGGTGTGGGCGTTCGCGCGGATGTAGGCGAGGATGTCCTCGTCGGAGTCCGACGCCGGCGCCCGGAACGCCTCGCGCACCCGCGACTTCAGCGGCTCCTGCTCGGCGATCTCCATGGCGATCCGCAGCCCGTCGATGAACGATCGGCGGTCGTTCTCGGTCGTCAGGTAGTTGTGGAGGATCCGCGGCTTGGCGTCCGGCAGCGGCGAGCGCAGGAACACCTTGCCGCGCGCCTCCGGCTTGATGAGGACCGGCCCGTAGCAGACGCCGTGGTCGTGCGGCGGGACGAGGCCCTCGTCGTAGAGCAGGCTCGGCGAGTAGTGGAACTCGATGTCGGGCGCGTCGAGGCCCGGGCGGGTGCGGAAGAAGGCGCCCGCCTCCGGCAGGTTCGACGTCAGCGGGCCGCGGCCCTCCTCGAAGAGCGCCAGGTTCTCCGGCGTGAAGGCGTCGAACAGCGAGCCCCCGTCGGTGACGAGGTTCAGGTTGCACATGAGGTGGTCCTGCAGGTTCTCTCCGACCGGCAGGTCCTCGCGCACCCCCAGGCCCATCGCCCGCAGGTCGTCGGCCGGGCCGATCCCCGAGTGCATGAGCAGGACGGGCGACTGGTAGGCGCCCGCCGACAGGATCACCTCGCGCTCGACGCGGATCTCGCGCGGCACGCGATCCTCGACGACCTCGACGCCGACGGCGCGGTCGCCCTCGAACAGGACCTTCGTGACGAAGCCGTGCGTGATGACCTCGAGGTTCGGGCGGCCGAGCGCCGGCTTCAGGAACGCCGTGTACGTCGACTCGCGGCGGCCGTCGCGCTGGGTGACCTGGAAGCGCCCGACGCCCTCCTGGCGCGCCCCGTTGAGGTCGGGGTTGTGCTCGTGCCCGGCGTTGATCGTCGCCTGGATCATCACGTCGACGAGCTCGTTGTTCGAGCGGCTCTCGCTCACCTTCAGCGGCCCGCCGACGCCGTGGAACTGGCTCTCGCCGCGCTCGTTGTCCTCGGAGCGTTTGAAGTACGGCAGCACCTCGTCGTACGACCAGCCGGTCGCGCCCTGGGCGGCCCACTCGTCGTAGTCGGCGCGGTTGCCGCGCAGGTAGATCATCGCGTTGATCGAGCCGCAGCCGCCGAGGAGCTTCCCGCGCGGGAGGTAGAGGCGGCGCCCGCCGAGGCCCGGCTCCGGCTCGCCGTAGAGGTCCCAGTCGGCGGCGCTCTTGAACAGCAGCGGGAACGCCATCGGCATGGCGACCTCGGGGAAGTCCTGCGAGCCGCCCGCCTCGATGAGCGCGACGCGGACGTCCGGGTCCTCCGTCAGGCGCGCGGCCAGCACGCAGCCGGCCGACCCCGCGCCGACGATCACGTAGTCATAGGTTGATGACAACCTTCATCACCTCCGTGGGGTGCTCCATCGCGAACGCCAGCGCATCGGCCGTCCGTTCGAAGGGAAACTCGTGGCTGATGAGCGCGGCCATCGCGTCCTGGTAGCGCTCGACGAGGGAGACCGCCTGCGCGAACTCGTCGGCCTGGCAGACGCTCACGCCGAGGACGTCCAGCTCCTTGGCCACGAACGTCACCACCGGCGCCGGCACCGCGGCGCCGGACATGCCGACGAGGACGACCCGCCCCGCCCGGCTCGCCATCTCGATCCCGGCCAGCACGGCGTCCGCCGCCCCGCTGCAGTCGAGGCTGACCGGCACGTCGCCGCCGGCCCACTCCGTCGCCGCCGCGACGACGCTCCCGCGGTCGGTCCACGTCAGCACGTCGGCCCCGAACGCGCGGCTGCGCTCGAGGCGCTCGGTGACGAGGTCGACGACGAGCACCCGGGCGCCGCGGTCCAGGGCGGCGAGCGTGCACACCTGGCCGATCGGCCCGGCGCCGAACACGACGACCGGCTCGCCCGACTCGATCCGGGCCCGGTTCACCGCGCGCATCGCGATCGACGTCGGCTCGACGAGCGCCGCGACCGCCGGGCGGTCCACGTCGACCGGGAAGACGTGGCGCTGCGGGACGACCAGCCGCTCCTGCAGCCCGCCGTCGACGTGGACGCCGTACAGCGAGAAGTTCGCGCACACGTTCGGGCGCCCGATCCGGCACGGGTAGCACTCGCCGCACGGGCGCAGCGGCCACAGCGCGACCCGCTGGCCGGGCTCCAGCTCCGGGCGGCAGCCGACCCCGACCGCCTCGATCGTGGCCGACAGCTCGTGGCCCTGCACCCGCGGGAACGTCGCGTTCCCGACGACCGCCAGCTCGCCGGCGACGAGGTGCAGGTCCGAGCCGCAGATCCCGACCGCCTCGGGGCGCAGGAGGACCTCCCCGGGGCCGGGCTGGGGAGGCTCGGGCACGTCGACGAGCGCGACGCGCTCCTTGCCCTGCGTCACCGCGGCCAGCACAGCGACCCTCTCCTCATGTGCCGGAAGTGAACCCCGCCTCGGCCGGTCGGGCAGGTCCACGAGTGCGGGAGTTCTTGCCTGTCAGCGCGCGGGGACCCCTCGCCGTGCGGGTTCGGTCCCCGATCCGGGCGGGTTCCGGGGGACGTGTGGCACCTGGCATCAGACAGGTCGAATACAAGGTGACCACCAGGCACATATAAAAAAA
>JADGIB010000220.1 GCA_019683665.1 Solirubrobacteraceae bacterium | reverse complement strand
ATACACACTCCATCTCGCCGCCAGCGTCAGAGGTTTATAAGACACAGCGCCGCGCCGGCGCGCCGGCGCGCCGTCCCGTCGCGGGGGACGGGACGGCGCGGACGGCGGTCAGCGCGACTGGCGCGCGGAGGCGGACGCCTTGCGGCTGCAGACGTCGCCCGACGACAGCGTCTGGCGCACCGCGACGGCGCGGTAGCGGCCCGCGGTGCGGACGTTGCCGACGCTGTAGCGGCCGTTGCCGTCGGTGATGTCGCTGCCGACGGTCCGCCAGCTCCCGCTCACGCGGCGCTGGACGCGCACGGCGACCTGCTGGGAGCACTTCGTGAACCCGTCGACGGCGGTCACCGACCCGCGCGCCCGGGTGCGGCTGAGCGACAGCGAGACCCGCCGCGAGTGCGAGACCGTGAACGGCGACGGGCTGCTCGCCGTGCCGCCCGGCGTCGTGACGGTCACGGTGCCGGCGCCGGCGCCGGTCGGGACGGTCGCGGTCAGCTGCGTCGGCGAGGCGACCGCCACGCCGGTGGCCGGGATGCCGTTGAACGACACCTGGGTGGCGCCGGTGAGGTTCGTGCCGGTGATCGTCACCTGCGTGCCGACCCGGCCGCTCGCGGGCGACAGCGCCGTGATCGTCGGGGCCGGCGTCGTCTGGAACGGCGTCCCCGAGGTCGCCGTCCCGTTCGGGGTCGTCACCGTGATCGGGCCGCTCTGCGCGCCCGGCGGGACGGTCGCGGTGATCTGGGTGGGGGAGACGACGGTGAACTGCGTCGCGGCGGTGCCGCCGAACGAGACGCCGGTGGCCCCGGCCAGGTTCGTGCCGGTGATGACGACCTGGGTCCCGGCCGCGCCGGTCGTCGGGGCGAACGACCCGATCGCCGGCCCGTTCGTCGTGATGTCGAGGCTCCAGCCCGCGATGCTGCCGCTGTCGAGGTTCGCGCCGTCGAAGACGAACAGCCGCCACGTCCCGTTCGGGATGGTGCCGTTGAAGATCGCCAGCGACGCGCCGTACGGGCCGGCGGGCGCGGGCGGTCCGCCGTTGAACGCGATCGTCGGCGTCGGGCGGTACGTGCCGGAGACGATCGGCGTCGGCACGGTGCCGGGCGCCGCCTGGCTGAAGACGAGCGTCGCGTTGGTGACGTCGGTCCCGCCGCCGACCCCCGACATGAGGTTCACGGTCTGGCCGGAGGGGCCGACGAGGAGCATCCGCACGTCGGAGGGGAAGGTGTGGCTGAAGCCGTTGATGGTGACGGTGACGTTCGTGACCGCGCCGGTGAGGTTGCCGACGACGATCTGCGACGGGTACGGGTTGCCGTTGCCCTGGACCGGGATCGTGATCGGCCCGCCGCTGAACACGACCGCGCCGGCGGGCGCGGCGAGGGCGCCGAGCGCCAGCGCGAGCGCGCCGGCGGCGGCGACGAGGATGCGTCTCATGAGCAGGTCTCCCCTGAGTTGAGGTCGGGGCATTCTCCGCGCGGCGCCGCCGGCCGGTCAAGCGGTGGGCGGCACCGTGCGGAGCGGCTCAGCGGCTGTTGGCGAACTCGACGAACGCGTCGAGCGCGTCGGGCTCGGCGAGCGCGTCGCGGCTGGCGACCTTCTCGGGCGGCGTGCCCTGGAGGATGCGCTTGACCGGCACCTCGAGCTTCTTGCCGGTCATCGTGCGCGGGATGTGGGGCACGGCGACGATCGTGTCCGGCACGTGGCGCGGCGACAGCGAGTCCTTCAGCGACCGCGCGATGCGGGCGCGCAGCTCGTCGGTCAGCTCGTGGCCTTCGCGCAGGACGACGAACAGGATCAGCTCGCCCATGCCGCCGCCCGGGTCCTCGAGGTGGACGATGAGGCTGTCGAGCACCTCGTCGTTCTCCTCGACGACCGCGTACAGCTCGCTCGTGCCGAGGCGGACGCCGCCGCGGTTCAGCGTCGCGTCCGAGCGGCCGGTGACGACGCAGCTGCCGCGCTCGGTGAAGCGGATCCAGTCGCCGTGGCGCCAGACGCCCGGGTAGACGTCGAAGTAGGCGGCCCGGTAGCGCGAGCCGTCCTCGTCGCCCCAGAACCCGACCGGCATCGACGGCAGCGGCTCGGTGATGACGAGCTCGCCGAGCTCGCCGACGACCGGGTTGCCGTTCTCGTCGTAGGCGTCGGCGGCGACGGCGAGGTGGCGGCCGGCGATCTCGCCCGCGTAGACCTTCTGCAGCGGCGAGCCGCCGACCATCCCCGAGCAGATGTCGGTGCCGCCGGAGCCGTTGTTGAGGATGATGTCGGGCCCGAGCTGCTCGTAGACCCACTCGTAGCCGTCGAGCGGCAGCGGGGAGCCGGCGGTGAGCAGCATCCGCAGCCTGCCGAGGTCGTACTCCCTGGGCTGCACCCCGGCCTTGCGGCAGGCGAGCATGAACGCGGGCGCGACGCCCATGTGGGTGGCCTCGAGCTCCTGGGCCAGCCGCCACTGCATCCCCATGTCCGGGTAGCCGGGGTTGCCGTCGATCATGACGATCGAGGCGCGCGTGAGGAGCACGGAGACGAGCGCGTTCCACATCATCCACGCGGTGGTCGAGAACCACAGCAGGCGGTCGCCGGGGTTGAGGTCCCAGGCCAGCCCGAGGTTCTTGCAGTGCTCGAGGAGGATGCCGCCGTGGCCGTGGATGATCGCCTTCGGCAGGCCGGTCGTGCCCGACGAGAAGAGGACGAAGATCGGGTGGTCGAAGGGGACGGGGTCGAACGCGAGCGGCCCGTCCTCGGCCAGGAGGTCGTCCCAGCCCACGGCGTCCTCGATGACCGGCTCGCCGTAGGGGACGTGGACGACGTGCTCGACGCTCGGGATCGAGGCGCGGATCTCGGCCACCTCGCGGCGGCGGTCGATCCACTTCTCGCCGTAGTTGTAGCCGGCGACGGCGAGGAGGACCTTCGGCTCGATCTGGCCGAAGCGGTCGACGACGCTGCGCACGCCGAACTCGGGGGCGCAGCTCGCCCACACGGCGCCGAGGCTCGCGGTGGCCGCGAACGCGATGAGCGTCTCGGGGATGTTCGGCAGGTAGCCGACGACGCGGTCGCCGGGCTGCACGCCGAGGCGCTGGAGCCCGGCGCGGCAGCGCGCCACGCGCTCGCGCAGCTCGCCGAACGTCAGCTCGATGTCGTCACGGGTCTGCGACCGGGCGACGATCGCGACCGTGTCGGTGTCCTCGTCGGTGCCGAGCAGGTGCTCGACGTAGTTGAGCTTCGCGCCCGGGAACCAGACCGCGCCGGGCATCCGGCGCTCGGCGAGGACCCGCTCGTAGGGCGCGTGGAAGCGCACGTCGAAGAACCGCGCGACCGACTCCCAGAAGCCCTCGAGGTCGGTGACCGACCAGCGGTGCAGGTCGTCGTAGTCCTCGAGGTCGAGGCCCCGCTCGGCGTTGACCGTCGTCAGAAACCGCCCCATCCGGGTGCGCTCGAGCGCATCGGCCGGCGGGCTCCACAGCACGTCTCCCTCTCTCATCGTGACCCGGACTATATGGTTTCCTGATACTCAGCGTCCGACGAGCTGCGACAGGACGACCTGCGACCGCGTCCGGCGCACCGACCCGTCCTGCTGCAGGCGCATGATGAGCCGCTCGAGGTCCGCGTTGCTGCGCGTGCGCACGCGCGCGATCGCGTCCGCGTCGCCGGTGACGCTCCACGCCTCGACGACCTCGGGGTGCTGGCGCAGGCGGGCGGCGACCTCGTCCAGGAGCGTCCCGGGCGCGTAGAACAGCTCGACGAGGGCCTCGGTCGTCTGGCCCATCGCCTCGGGGTTGAGGCGGGCGGTGAAGCCCGTGATCGCGCCGCGCCGCAGGAGCGCGTCGACGCGCCGCTTCACCGACGGGGCGCTCAGCGAGACGCGCGTGGCGATGTCGCCGTAGGAGCGGCGGCCGTCCTCCACCAGCAGCGCAACGATCTGCTCGTCGATCTCGTCCATGACGCAAGGATCATGCACGAACTCGACGCAGAATGCGCTGGTCCGCGACAGGGATGCCGGGTACCGTGTTGGAAACGGCGCGTCCGCCGCTCGTCCGCGTCCCCGACCGATCGCCCGGAGGTCCCATGCCGCTTCGCCCCGCCAACGCCCGCGTCCTGTTCGACGAGGCCCACGGCCAGGCGTGGACGGTGCGGCCCGAGGTGGCGGCGGCGATCCAGCCCTCGCATCCGGCCGACTCCTCCTACGCGCGCGCCGCGCAGGCGCTGCGCGAGCGCGACCTCGAGGTCGCCGTCCACGAGGCCGGCCCGCTCGACCCGGCCGCCCTCGCCGGCGTCGACGTGCTCGTCATCGCCCACCCGTCCGAGCCGGCCTGGGAGCGCGTCGTGCCGGGCGGCAGCCCGGTCCTCACCGGCGCCGAGCTCGACGCGATCGAGGCGTTCGTGCGCGCGGGCGGCGGCCTCGTCGTCCTCGCCGAGGAGGAGCAGGCCAAGTACGGCAACAACCTCGCGCAGCTCACCCAGCGCTTCGGCATCGGGATCGCCAACGACGTCGTCTCCGACTACGAGCGCCACCGGCAGGCCCCGCACTGGATCCTGGCCGACCTCGAGCACCCGCGCGACGGGGTCGACCTGCTCGCGCGCGTCGAGGAGGCGTGCTTCTACCGGGCCACGACCCTGGAGGCGGGGGAGGGCGTCCGCGTGCTGGCCCGGACCGGGCCGAGCGCCTCGACCCCGAGCGCGCCGCTGCTGGCCGTCGCCGAGGCCGGCCGCGGCCGCGTCGTCGTCGCCGCCGACTCCGACCTGTTCGGCGACGACTGCATCGGCGACCTCGACCACGAGCAGCTGTGGTCGAACCTCGTCCACTGGGCGGCCGCGAACGCGTTCCGCCGCGCGGCGCAGCAGCCCGTCGTCGAGGCCGTCGACACCGGGCACTGGCGGACGCTGAAGCGCGAGGTCGACGCGCTGCGCCTCCAGCAGCGCTCCGACGGCAGCGTCGACCTCGCCGAGCACGACCCGGCGCAGCTGCGGGCGCGCGTCGACGCGATCGTCGCGGCGGTGCAGGGCCTGGCGCCGCTCTTCCCCCACCAGGACGCGTACCTCGAGGCGGTCGTCGCCGACCTGCGCGCCTGGGCCGACGGCGGCTTCGGCGTCCCGGACTTCGGCGCCTCGCTGGACCGCTTCCGGCCCGACCTGATCCGCCGCGACGGCGTCCAGCACCTCGTCCTGTTCCCGATGTACAAGCAGAACGGGTCGCGCGACTCGGTCTTCGAGGCGCTGATCGTCGCCGTGCCGTGGCCGGACTGGCTGTCGGAGCTCGAGCGCACCCGCTACGACAACGGCAAGTTCGTGCCGGTCACGCTCGTCGACCACACCGCCGGCTACGACAGCGAGTGCGCGGTCCTGTTCCCGGAGACCGTCAGCGTCGCCGGGCGCCCGGCCAACCACTTCGGCGGGATCTTCTGCGACCGCGAGGCGGCCCGCTTCCGGCGCACGTCGGCGCGCGCGGCCGAGGTCCTGCGGCTGAACCTGCCGCCCGACGCGGCCGGGCTGCTGGAGAGCGAGCAGCTCTCGCGCGACGCCTACGAGCTGTGGGACCTCGTCCACGACCGCGCCCACAGCCACGGCGACCTGCCGTTCGACCCGTTCATGATCCGCCAGCGGATGCCGTACTGGATGTACGCGCTGGAGGAGCTGCGCTGCGACCTGACCGCGTACGCCGAGGCGGTCGCGCTCGAGCGCGAGGGGCTGTGGGTGGCGCGCAGCGTCCAGTACGCGATCCTCTTCGACCGCCTGTTCCGCTTCCCGATCACCGGGCCGCGGGTGCGCAACTACGACGGGCTCGGCGGGCAGCTGCTGTTCGGCTACCTGCACGCGACCCGGCGCCTGCACTGGACCGACAACCGCCTGACGATCGAGTGGGACCGCGTCGCCGACGGCGTCCTCGAGCTGCGCGAGCAGATCGAGGCCCTCTACCGGGCCGGGATCCAGCGCACGAAGCTCCAGCACTGGGCGGCCGCGCACGACCTCGTCGCCGAGTTCGTCCCGCCCGCGGCCGGCTCGCGGTGGGCGGCCGCGGTGCGCGACTTCCCGGAGATCCCCGACCCGCGGCCGTACGTCGACGAGGTCCTCGACGACGAGTTCCCGCTCTCGCTCTTCTACGTGTCGCTCCAGCGCAGGCTGGCCGAGGAGCCCGTCGCCGCCTGACCGCCGGCGGGCGGGGGGGGCCCCCCCCCCCCCCGGGCGCCCCCCCCCGGGGGGGGGGGGGGGGAGCCC
>JADGIB010000219.1 GCA_019683665.1 Solirubrobacteraceae bacterium | reverse complement strand
CCGCGCGCCCGCGCGCGCCCCTGTGCCCGGCGCGCCCCCGGCTCCCACGCGGCCGACCGGCCCGGTGCCGCCCGCGCCGGCGCCCGGCGCGCCCACGGCCCCCGCGCCGGCCCCGCCCGGGCCGTCGGAGTTCGTCTTCGGCTGACCGCGCCGCGCCGACGGCCGCTCAGGCCGCCCGCGCGCCCCCGCGCTTGCGCGCGATGTCCTCGAGCTGCTCGTCGATCCAGTCGCCCGGGTCGCGCGCGGTCACGATCCGCCGCAGCCCCTCCGCGCGCCGCTGGCGCTCCTGCGGGCTCATCGTCAGCGCCGCGTGGATCGAGTCGGCGAGCTCCTGGATGTCGAACGGGTTGACGCTCAGCGCGAACTCGCCGAGCTCCTCGTGGGCGCCGGTGTTCTCGCTGAGGATCGAGACCCCGTTGCGCTCGTTGACGACCGGCCCCTCCTTGGCGACGAGGTTCATCCCGTCGAACATCGCGTTGACGAGCAGGACGTCGTAGTGCTTGTAGGCGGCGACCGCCTCCTCGAGGTCGTCGCGGAGCTTCAGCTGGATCGGCATCCAGTCCGGCGTGCCGTGGCGGTGGTTGACGACGGCCACGAGCGCCTCGATCCGCTCCAGGTACTCGGCGTACTCGGGCACGTCGGTCCGCGACGGCATGAGCTGGGCGACGAACGTCACCCGCTCGCGGAACTCCGGGTGCTGCTCGAGGAACAGGTCGTAGCCGGTGAACCCGCGCAGGATGTTCTTCGACAGGTCGGCGCGGTCCACGCGCAGGAGCATGTGGTCGCGGCGGCGGCGCAGGACCTCCTGCTCGAACGACCGCGTCCGCTCCGACTCGGCCACCCGCCGCGTCGCCGCCGCGTCGATCGGCAGCGGGTAGGCGCGCACCCACACCTCGTGGCCGTCGATGTGGACGAGGCCGGCGTCGAAGTCGACCTCGAGGTCCATGAGGTCGCGGCAGCACTGCAGGAAGTTGCGCTTGTAGGCCTGGGTGTGGAACCCGATGATGTCGTTGGCCAGCAGGCCCTCGTAGATCTCGCGCCGGATCCGCGACGGGAGCACCCGCCACGCGTCGGGCTGGGTCCACGGGATGTGGACGAAGTGGTGCAGGAAGGCGTCCGGCCGCGCGCGGCGCACGAGCCCCGGCAGCGTGTAGAGGTGGTAGTCGTGGACCATCACGACGGGGTCGCGGATGCCCTCGATCTCCTCGATGACCGCCTGCGCGAGGTCCTCGTTGACGACGTTGTAGCCGTACTCGAAGGCCTCCACCTCGTTGCGGCGGATGTCCGGCGCGTTGCTGAGGTCCCAGAGGTAGTGCTGGATGAACCACAGCATCGGGTTCGCGAAGATGTTGTAGAAGCGGTCGAAGGCGTCGGGGTCGCTCTCGACGAACCGCACGAGGTAGCGCCCGCCGGTCGGCGCCTCGACCTCGAACGGCCGCCCGCCGTGACGGCGGGCGTGCTCGGCGTCGCCCGCCGTCATCGCCGACGCGATCCACACGGCCTCGCGGTGGGACGCCAGGCCGGTCAGCGCCGTCACCAGCCCGCCGCCGCCGCGCTTCATCTGCCCGTCGTCGGAGAACGTGACCGGGCCGCGGTTGGAGACGAGGATGAGCGGGGCGCGGTCCGTCACGGCGACGACATCATCTCCCCGAAGACCCTCAGGTAGTCGCGCAGGTAGCGCGGCGTCAGGAACCGCTCGCGGACGTGCTCCTTGCCGCGGCGCCCGAGCGCCTTGCCGAGCGCCGGGTCGCGCAGGATGTCGATGCAGCGCGCCGCGCACGTGTCGACGTCGGAGACGAGGTAGCCCGACAGGCCGTTCTGGACCTGCAGCGGGATCCCGCCGACGTCGCCGCCGACGAACGGCCGCGCCTTCCACAGCGCCTCGGTCACCGTCAGGCCGAAGCCCTCGCGGATCGACTTCTGGATGACGACGTCCGCGTGCGACTGGAACGCGTTGACCTCGATCGCGCCGACGTTGTTGAAGTTGTTGAGGATGTGGATGTCCTCGTCGCCGTCGGCGTGGGCGACCGTCGCGTTGAAGAAGTCCCAGCCCTCGGGGTCGTCGGAGGCCATCGAGCCGACGAGCGCGAGCTGGACGCCGGGGATCTCCTCCTTGACCTTGCGGTAGGCGTCGATGACGCCGAGCGGGTCCTTCCAGGGGTCGAAGCGCGACACCTGGCACAGCAGCGGGCGGTCGACGTCGATGCCGAACTGCCGGCACACGTAGGCGGCGTCCTCGGGCGACAGCGCCATGTTCTTCGGCGCGAGCGGGTCGATCGCCGGCGGGACGACGCGCACGTCCCCGCGCAGCCCCTCGGGCACGTACTGCTCCATGTGGAAGAACGTGACCGGGTAGTCGCGGATCACCGGCAGCAGGCGCTCCATCGTCGCCGGGTTCGGCGTCGACAGGTCGATGTGGCAGCGCCACATCCAGTGCGCGGCCTTCTCGGGGACGAGCTGGAACAGCGCCGCGGGCTGCGGGTCGTGGACGACGCAGACGTCCCACCCCCCGGCCAGCTCGCGGGCGTTCATCTCGTTGTAGCGCTCCCACGTCGACCACTGCTCGGGCGTGAGGTCCTGCGGGTTGCCCTGCAGGGCGTTGTGCATGAGCTTGGTCGCGTTGAAGAACTCCTCGCGGCCGTAGATCACCTGCCACTCGACGTCGAGGCCCGCGTCCTTCATGAGCGGCACGAGCGTGTAGAGGATCTCCGAGACCCCACCGCCGAACGACGTCGCCGACAGGTGCACGACGCGCAGGCCCTTCAGCGGCTCGGCGAGGGCGCGCACCTCCTCGGCCAGCGCCGGGCCGACGAGGTGGGTGTAGTCGGCCAGGTTCTTGGTTCCGACGTTGACCGTTTGCAGCACGCGGGGGAAGCTACTCGGTGGGCGGGCGGGCCGGCAGCTCGAACGAGAACGTCGTCCGTCCCGGCTGCGACTCGACGGTCAGCCGGCCGTGCATCCGCTCGGCCAGCTCGTGGGCGATCGCGAGCCCCAGCCCGGACCCCGGCGCGTCCCCCGACGTGTAGAACGGCTCGAAGATCCGGTGCACGTCCGCGTGGCGGATCCCGGGCCCGCTGTCGCGCACGGCGAGGGCCACGCGGCCGTCGGCCTGCGAGGCGGCGACGACGACGTCGGTGCCCGGCGGCGTGTGGACGAGCGCGTTGTCGACGAGGATCCGCAGGACCTGGGCGACGCGCTCCGGGTCGCAGACCGCCTCGACCGTCGTCGCCGGCAGGCGCAGCTCGAGGTGCGAGCCGTGGGTCGAGAGCGCCGGCAGGAACTCGCTGGCGACCGCGCGGACGATCGTCCCGACGTCGGTCCGCTCGGGGCGCAGCTCCAGCGACCCGGCCTCCAGCCGCGACAGGTCCAGCAGCTCGGTCGTCAGCGTCCGCAGGCGGGCGACCTGGTCGCGCACCTGGACGAGGAACGTGCGGCGCGTCTCCTCGTCGAGGTCCTCGTCGAGGAGCAGCTCGACGAAGCCCGACAGCGAGAAGATCGGCGTGCGCAGCTCGTGGGAGGCGGTGGCGATGAAGCGCTTGCGCGCCTCGTCGAGCTGGGCGAGCTGGCGCTGCATCTCGTCGAGCGTGCGGGCGAGCTGGCCGAGCTCGTCGCGGGAGCCGACCGGGAAGCGGGCGCCGAAGTCGCCGGCGGTCACCTGCCGCGCGCCGCGCTCGAGGCGGCGGATCCGCAGCGACAGCGGCCGCGACACGAGCACGCCGACGAGGAGCGCGACGACGACGGCGAGGCCGCCGGCGACGAGGATGCGCCGGCGGATCAGGTCGACGGTCTCGTTGACGTCGCTCAGCGGCGACGAGAAGACGACGACCCGCGCGACGCGGCCGTTGTAGCGCAGCGGGCGGGCCGCCTGCCCGAGGCGCCCCTCGTCGCTGGCCTCGGTGCCGGTGACGACGCGCCCGGCCTTCGCCGCCTCGAGCGCGACCGCGAACGACAGGTCGGAGATGTCGATCTCCTCGGCCGAGTCGGAGATGACGTACGTGGTCAGCCCCTCGGTGCCGCGCGTGACCCCCAGCAGCGTCACCCGGGCGTTCGCGCGGTCGGCCGCCGCCCGCACCTCGCTGTCGATCGCCTTCTCGTCGAGGTTGGAGCCGATCGCCTGGCGCAGCGGCCGCGAGTACGTCCGCGCCGCCGTCTTCAGCGACGCGAGCTTCTGCTCCTGGAGGCGGTCCTGCAGCGACGGGAGGACGTAGAGGGTGATGACGCCGACGGCGACCCCGGCCACGACGAGGAAGGCCAGGGCGAGGCGGGCGCTGATCGACCGGAGGATCACCCGCGCCCGCCGGCGCGCTCCTGGTCGCGGAAGCGGTAGCCGACGCCCCGCACGGTGAAGAGGTACTCGGGGTCCTTCGGGTCGCGCTCGAGCTTCTCGCGCAGGTGCCGGATATGGACGTCGATCGTGCGCGGGTCGCGGAAGGCGGAGTCGCCCCAGACGCGGGTCAGGAGCATGTCGCGGGTGAACACGCGGCCCGGGTTGCGCGCGAGCACGGCGAGGATCTCGAACTCGACGTAGGTGAGGTCGACCCGCTCGCCGCGGACGGCGACCGTCCGCTTGGCGAAGTCGATCTCGAGGTCGTGGACGGCGAGCGGCGCGTCCTCGCCGATCTCCTCGGGGCGCGACATCGCGCCGCGCCGCAGCGCCGCCCGCACGCGCGAGCGGAACTCGCGCATCGAGAACGGCTTCGTGATGTAGTCGTCGGCGCCGAGCTCGAGCCCGATCACCTTGTCGACCTCCTCGGCCTTCGCGGTCAGCATGATGATCGGGACGGTCGAGCGGGCGCGCAGGCGGCGGCACACCTCGAGGCCGTCGAGCTGGGGCATCATCACGTCGAGGACGACGAGGTCGAACGGCCCCTCCTCGAAGCGGGCGAGCGCCTCGCGGCCGTCGGCGGCGCGCACGACCTCGTAGCCCTCCTTCTGCAGCGGATAGGACAGGAGCGTCTGAATCGCCTGCTCGTCGTCGACCAGCAGGATGCGAGGTGCGCGGTCCATGGCCTCTGTCCTCCAATATGCCAGGGGAATGCTCGACCTGCGCATCTATCGGGCCGCGTTCGTCCCGGCGGTGCTCGCGCTCGTCGTGGCCGCGTTCTCGCTGGAGACGCGGCCGCGCGCGATCACGACCGCGCTGCCGCCCGACGCGTTCGACGCGCCCCGGGCGATGCGGCTGCTCGAGCGCCTCGCCGAGCGCCACCCGAGCCGCCGCCCCGGGTCGGAGGGCGACATGGCCCTGGCCGCCGAGGTGCAGCGGACGTTCGAGGCGACCGACTTCGAGGTCACGGCGACCGACGTCCGGGGCGAGACGATCGACGGCGAGCGGACGCTGCGCACGGTCGTCGCCGAGCGCCCCGGCCGCCTCAGCGGCGCGATCGTCCTCGTCGCCCACCGGGACGCCGCCGGGTCGCCGGCCCTGGCGGAGCTGTCGGGGACGGCGACGCTGATGGAGATCGCCCGGCTGCTGTCGGGGCGCACGACGCGGCGCACGATCGTGCTCGTCTCGACCAGTGGCGGCAGCGGCGGCGCGGCGGGCGCCGCCCACTGGGCCGACTCGGTGAGCGGCCCGGTCGACGCCGTCCTCGTCCTCGGGGACATGGCCGGCACGCGCCAGCGCCGGCCGCAGGTCGTCCCGTGGTCGAACGCGCTGGGGTCGGCGCCGCAGCGGCTGCAGCGCACGGTCGAGCAGGCGCTGCGGACCGAGTCGGGGCCGCCGGGCGGGTCGTCGACGGTCATGCAGGCGCTGCGGCTCGCGTTCCCGCTGACGGTGTCCGAGCAGGGGCCGATCGTCGAGGCCGGCCTGCCCGCGGTCCTCGTCAGCGCGTCCGGCGAGCTGGGCCCCGGCCCCGGCGACCCGGTCGGCGCCGGCCGGCTGGAGGCGATGGGCCGGGCCGTGCTGCGGACGCTGACCGCGCTCGACGAGGGACCCGACGTCCGCCCGTCGGGGCCGCAGGCCGTCGTGCTCGTGCGCAACCAGATGCTGCCCGAGTGGGCGGTGCGCGTCCTCGCGGCGGCGCTCCTGCTGCCGCCGCTGCTGGCCGGGATCGACGGGCTGGCGCGCGTGCGCCGGCGGCGGGAGCGGATCCTGCCCTGGGTGGGCTGGACCGTCGCGCTCGGCTCGCCGCTGCTGGCGGCGGCGCTCGTCGTCCTCCTGCTCGGGCTGCTCGGGGCGGTGACCGCGCCGGCCGCGCCGGTCCCCCCCGGGGCGGTCCCGGTGTCGGGGGCCCCCCCGCGGGG
>JADGIB010000218.1 GCA_019683665.1 Solirubrobacteraceae bacterium | reverse complement strand
GTCGGCGGCCGCCCGGCCGGACCGGGGGCCGCCCCCGCGCATCCGGGCAGGCCCGGGCCGGCCGCCGCACTCCGCGACCACGTCACCCGCGTCGCCCTCGCCGCCCGGGTAGGCGCCGCCCGGCCGTGCACTCCGGGGGGACGCACGGCCGAACCGGCGCCCGCCCCGCGTCGTCGTCGCTGGACGCGGCGCCCACATTCCTCGCCCGCAGTCATCCAGGCCTGGTCGACGTCCAGGCTTGGAAGTCCTGGAAGGAGTAGTTGCCATGCCCACTTCCGCCACGCCCGCCGCGTCGTCCACCTCGCTGGTCGGCCGGCTGCTCGGCGCGGCCTGCCTGCTCGCCGCCGGCCTCGCCGCTCTCCTGTCGACGGCGCTTATCCCCGCGAGCGGGGAGGGCGACGACATCGCCGCTGTCGAGGCGTTCGCCGCCCACGCCGGCAGGGTCGACGCGGCGCTGGTCGTGGAGATCTTCGTCGTGCTGCTCGGTGCCGCGACGGCCCTCGCGGCGCTGCTGGCCTTCCCGCGGGCGCGCCGGCTGGCCGCCGTCGCGGGCTGGCTCGGGATCATCTCCGGCAGCGCCTGGATCGGCCTGGTCAGCACCGACGACGTGCGCGCCGCCGCGGCCGACACCGACCACGCCGCCGGCGCCGCGCTGATGCACCAGATGACCGGCTCGGCGCAGTTCCAGTCGTTCGTCCTGCTCAGCCTCGTCGGCGGCTTGGTATCGATGGTGTGCCTCGGTATCGCGCTGTGGCGGTCGCGGGCCGTGCCGCGCTGGGCTGCGGCGCTGTTCGTCGTCTACGAGCCGGTCAACTTCGCCGGCGGCGGTGGCGCGGGTGTGGGGACCGTCGCCAGCGCGATCCTGCTCGTCGGGTTCGCCGCCTGCGCCATCACCGTGCTGCGCCACGGCCTCCCGGCACTCGGCGCCACCGCACCCGCGCCGGCCGGGGCGGCCGTGGTCCCCGCGGGCGACGCCAGCCCAGCCAGCGCCCACTGACGGCCTGCCACCACCCTCATCCGCACGCCCGACATCCTCATTCCGCCATCTCCGCACAATGGACCGACGATCGACGTGTCCGCCGGCCCGAGAGCCGCCCGCCGCTCATACGGTGGGCACGTGCCTCGGGCCGGCGTGTACACGCCGCACCGAAGAACTGATCCAGACGGACGAGATCCTCGTGCGGTCCGTGCACGAGCGCACCGAGAAGGACGCCCCGGGCCGTCAGCGGAGGGCTGATGGTCCCGGGCGTGTGTGGTTCTGGCGGGCGGTGCTCCTCAGCGCACGGTGAGCTCGACGGCGAGCAGGCCGGTGAAGGTCGGCGGGCTGCCCAGGGGGCTCGCGACGATGTAGCGGCCGGCGGTCAGCGTGGTGACGCTGTAGCCCGGCCTAGCGCCGACGCCGGGTCCCGCCGCGCCGACGATGTCGGTCACCTGCTCGAAGCCGGCCCTGCCGGACTGAACGTCGGCGGCGGTGACCGTCTGGCCGTCCTTGACCTTGCCGAGCAGCAGCGCGAACCCGGCCGTCGTCGGGTCGCCGGTGGTGGTGAAGCTGATCGCCAGCGGGCCGGCAGGTAGCGACGTCGGCACGCCGGACAGGGCGGTGCCGTCGGTGGTCGCGTCAAGCATCGGGTAGCCGCAGCGGTCGTGTACCCACCGGTCGATCGCGGTGCTCGCGGCGCTGATCGAGCCGTCGGAGTCGTCCAGCGGTCTGCCGGCCCGGGCCTCGGTGAGCGTACGGGTCAGGACGGGGCCGACTGTTCCGGCAAGGTCGGCGGGCAGGTTCGCGAGCAGCGTCTTCACGTGCGGCTCGACGCTGTGGGCCCACTGCTGGACCTGCGCGGCGGTGGGAGCCGGGCCGGACGGGTCGCCGCCCGGGTAGGCGAGGGCGCTCATCGCGAGCTCGGCGGCGCACGCTGCCTGGGTGTCCCGCCCGTCGCCGGCGGACGCGCCGCTCGTCGTCGGCGTGTCGGACTCAGAGGAGGACGACGAGGAGCGGGCGGTCGCCGTGACGGCGACCAGCGCCGCCGCCGCGAGGGCGGTCGCGGCCCGTCGGCGGGCGGGCAGCGCGGCCGAGGGGTGACGGGATGAGGAGGACATGCGGATCAGAGTTCCTTTCGTGGGGGCCTGGGTGGGTTGGAGCGCTGGCCGTCTTGTGGGGCTGGTTGCGGTGTGGTGTGGACGGTGGAGGTCAGGCCGTTCGTCGGCGCGTGCGCTGGTCAGCGGTGGGCCGGGTCCAGGTCGACCGCGGTCGGTGTGGCGCGGCGGGCCGCCGCGGTCTGGTCCGGTGACGTCGGCTGGCCCGTGGCGAGGGTGGGCAGGCCGCCGCGCAGGATGGCGAGGGCGCAGGCGCCGAGGGCGATGAGCAGCAGCGCGTTGGCGGCGGCGTACAACGCGGGGGTGCTCTGCGAGGTGGCCAGGTTCAGTGGCTGGTAGGCGACCAGCAGGGCCGCCGCCCACCGCGGAATGGCCCGCGACCGCCACAGCGCGACCCCGAGGCAGGCCAGGGCCGCCAGCCCGCCGACCAGCGCGAGCAGGACGAACACGCCGAACTGGGGGCTGTCGTCGAGGTTCTTCAGCAGGGCCGCGGAGTTCGCCCGGTCGGTGTCGGCCGCGGCCTGGGTCAGGACGTCGCTGACGGCCAGCGCCGCGGCGGCGGCGCTGGAGATGATGCCCAGCCAGCCGCCGGCCGCGGCAAGTCGTGGCGCGCGCGGCGAGGCGAGCAGGGCGGCGAGTGCGAGCGACGCGCCGAGCAGGACGGCCGCGAGGTTGGCGGTGAGCGCGGCGTCGACCCGGCCGCTGTGGGCCGCGAACGCGTCGATGGCGGCGAGGTGGTCGCCACCGTGGACCGGCGCGAGCGCCGCGGACAGCACGGCGCCGACGCCGGTGAGGACAAGGCAGGCGGCGGCGAGCAGCCGACCGGTCGTGGGTGTGGACATGGCGAGGTACTCCTCTTCCTACAACAGGGGTGGCAAGGCCGACCGGACAGCAGCTGCCCTGCGGCTGGCCCGTGGGGCAGGTGCCCGGCAGGTCCTGCGGGTCCGGCGGCTGGGCTGCCGGTTGGCCTGACGGTTCAGACAGTGCGCCTTACCAGGGCGGGGGCGCCTCCCTGCCGGCACCGGACTTCACCGCGGCTGGCACGTGCGTACTGGCACGGATCCCTGCCGTCGACAGGCTCGGCGATGATGTCTGGCGTGTGGGGACCAGCCAAGGGGGCCTGGCCGCGCGCGCCGCTGGCAGGCGGGCTGCGGTGGGTAGCACGATGGGCGGCGCCCGCGGTGTTTCTGACCGCCGTCGCGGCGCTGGCCGCCACGGCGCTTGGCCCCGCCGCCGTGGGCTCGGTGGGTGGGGTGGCCGCGGCGGCGGCGTTGTTCGCCCCGGCGGTCGCGACCGGCTGCCTGCTGGCCTGGAGGGTGCCGGCGAGCACGGTCGGCCCGGCGCTGGCCTGGGTCGGGGCGGCGCCCGCCGTCGAGCTGGCCGTCGAGCACTGGGGCGCGACCGCGGGCACCGCCCACCCCTGGCCGGGCGCCGTCGCCGTGCTCGCCGCATCCGGCGGCACCTGGGTATGGCTGTACGCCGGCGGCGTCGCGCTTGGCCTCGTGTACCCGGACGGCCTGCTCCCGGGCCGGGGCTGGCGGGCCGTCGCCGCCGCCGCGCCTGTCGTCGGACTGCTGCTGACCGCCTACATCGCGCTCGACCCGCCGAACTACGCCGCACACGGCGGCCCCGTGCCCCGGCCGGCGCCGCTGGCGTTACCCGGCACGCTGCGCGCCGCCCTGACCGTGACGGTGTTCGCGGCGACGCTGGCCGTGCTCGGCGCGACGGCGGCGAGCCTGGTCGTGCGTTACCGCCGCGGCGACGAGCTGACCCGGCTGCGGCTGCGCTGGCTGGCGCTGGTCGCCGTCGCCGTGCCGACCGGACTGGTCGTGGCGTGGGTTGGGATCGCGCTCGGCGCCCCCGGGGAGAAGGCAGGGCTCGCCGTCCTGGTCGCCGCGCTGCTCGCGCTGCCGGCCGCGGTCGCCGTCGCGGTGCTGCGCCACGACCTGTTCGACATCGACCGGCTGCTGGGCGAGTCGCTGGCCTGGGTGCTGACTACCCTCATCTCCGCGGCGATCTTCGCCACCGTTGTGGTGATCGGCGGCGCGGCGGCCGTACGGTGGGGGTCGGCGCGGCGGCGTTCGTCGTCGCGCTGTGCCTGCTGCCCCTGCACCGCTGGCTGCACAACGCTGTCGGCCGGGTCGTCGATCGCGACCGTACGGTCATGCTCGCCCAGGTCCGCACCTTCGTCCGCCAGGTCCGCGACGGGGAGGTCGCCCCGGAGGGCGTCGAGCAGGCGCTGTGCGACGCCCTGGGCGACCCGGTGCTGCGGCTGCTGCTGGGCCGGCCGGGCCAGGCCACCGCCGGCTACGTCGACCTCGCCGGCGCGCCGGCCATCCCCGACCCCGACCGCCTGGCGATCCCGCTGCGCGCGGGCGGGTCGGCCGTCGGTCTGCTCGTGCTCGGCCGCCCGTCGCCGCGGCTGCGCCGCCGCGCCCGCGAGGCGGCCGTCGAGGCGCGGCTGCCGATCGAGGTGAGCTGGCTGCGCCTGGAACTGCGGGACGCGCTCACCGAGGTGACCGCCAGCCGCACCCGGATCACGACCGCCACCACCGAGGCAAGCCGCCGGCTGCAGCGGGACCTGCACGACGGCGCCCAGCAGCAGATCGTCGCGGTCGGGATGCGACTGCGATCCCTGCAGCACCGGTTCGCGCCGCCGCCGGCGCTGGACCGTGAGCTCGACCAGGCGGTCGACGCGCTCGCCGCGACCGTCGAGGAACTGCGCCGCCTCGCCCACGGGATCCGACCGAGCCTGCTCGACGACGGCCTCCCCGCCGCGTTGTACGCGCTGGCCGAGGACTCCCCGGTGCCGGTCAGCCTCGACATCGCCGGCCTCGCCGACGCGCCGGGAGCCGCCCGGCCGGCACCGGCGGACCTGCCGGACCTCGCCGCGACGACCGCCTACTTCGTCGTCTCCGAGGCGCTGGCGAACGCGTTCAAGCACGCCGACGCGGCCAGTGTCACGGTACGGGTCGAGCTGGCCGGCCCCACCGCGGGCCCGGCGGGGCCGCCCACCCCGACGCCCGGCGCGGTTGGGACTGTCGTCGGCGTGGCGACGCCACCACCGCCGCGTCCGCGCCGTGCTCGCCTTTCTGGCCGCGCAGGGGCCAGAAAGGCGAGCTACCTAGCGAACCGGTCACGCGGGACCCAGGCCGGGCGGTATCGCTGAGCGCCGTGGTCGGCTGCACGGGAGGCTGGACAGGGCTCGAACCCCGCAGCCGACTCGCGCCGGCCCTGCTTGCCCATGGCCGTGCGGGCCCACCAGCCCTCGCGCCACTGTCTGCACCTGTCCCCCCGTGACAGGTGCGGACGGCCACCATGAGTGGCTCAGTGGGCGTCGAGTTCGGCGACGGCTTCGCCGGCTCCGAAGTCGGGTGGTGTGCCGAGTGGGCTGTCGAGGATGTAGTGGCCGGCGGGGAGGCGGGTGATGGTGTAGCCGGGCTCGCCGCCGAGTGGCTGGCTGACCGCGATGACGTCGGCGGCCTGCTGGAAGTCGGCGCGGCCGGCGGCGACGTCGGCGGCGGTCGCGGTGGCGCCGTCCTTGGTCTTGCCGACGAGCAGGATGAAGCCCGCGCGGTCGGGGTCTCCGGTGTTGGTGAACCGGATCGCGACCGGGCCGGCGATGATCGAGGCAGGCACGCCGGTGAGCGTACCGGCGTTGTTGGTGACGTCGAGTTTCGGGTAGCCGCAGTGGTCGTACATCCAGGCGTCGACGGCGTGGCCGGCCTCGGTCAGGCCACTGCTGTCGAGGTCGAACGGTTTGCCCTGCTTGGCGCCGTTGACCACCGCGATCAGCTTGTCCGCCTGGCCGGTCAGTTCGGCGGGCAGGTTGGCGCGCAGGGCGAGGGCCGCCGGCTCGATCGCCGCGGCGAACGCGCGCAGATCGTCGGCGGTGGGGGCGGGGGCCTCAGGGTCGATCCCGGGGAAGTCGGTGGCGTTGACGCTGAGCTCGGCATCGCAGGCCGCCTGGACCGAGCCGGCAGTGGTCGCGTCGCGCGCCGTCGGTGTGGCGGCCGCTGTGCCCGCCGGGTCGGACGAGTCCGACGAGCAGCCGGCGACGGCGACGAGGGCCGCCGATGCGAACGCGGCTGCCGCGGCAGCCGCGCGGCGCCGGGGAAAGGATAGAACGATCAGCATGTCACTCCCGGGAGAGATGCCCACACGGGCCGGATG
>JADGIB010000217.1 GCA_019683665.1 Solirubrobacteraceae bacterium | reverse complement strand
CCACCCCCCCCCACCCGGCCCCGGGGGGGGCCGCCCCGCGGCGCGCCGCGCCGACGTCCAGCCCTCGTACTGCTTCAGCAGGCGGGTGAAGCGCTGCCAGCGGGTCTCGGTGAGCTTGAACGGGTTGCCGTTGCGGTCGAGGATGCCGATCCGGTCGAACTTGTCGCCGAGCAGCACCTCCTCGAGCTCGCTCTCCTTCTCGATGTAGCGCTCCTGGTTGCCCTGCTTGATCTTGTAGAGCGGCGGCTTCGCGATGTAGACGTAGCCGTTCTCGATCAGCTCCGGCATCTCGCGGAACAGGAGCGTCAGCGCGAGCGTGCGGATGTGGGCGCCGTCGACGTCGGCGTCCGTCATGAGGATGATCTTGTGGTAGCGCGCGGCCTCGATGTTGAACTCGTCGCGCACGCCGGTGCCGATCGCGCGGATCAGCGCCTGGATCTCCTCGTTCTTGAGGACCTTGTCGATCCGGCTCTTCTCGACGTTGAGGATCTTGCCGCGCAGCGGCAGGACCGCCTGCGTGTTGCGGTCGCGGCCCTGCTTGGCCGAGCCGCCGGCGGAGTCGCCCTCGACGATGAACAGCTCGGCCAGCGAGGGGTCGCGCACCGAGCAGTCGGCGAGCTTGCCCGGCAGGCCGACGCCGTCGAGGACCGACTTGCGCCGCGTGAGGTCGCGGGCCTTGCGGGCGGCGGCGCGGGCCTGGGCGGCCTGGATCGCCTTGCGCAGGATCGCCCGGCCCTCGTTCGGGTGCTCCTCGAGGTACTCGCCGAGCTTCTCGTTGACGACCGTCTGGACGAAGCCCTCCATGCCGGGGTTGCCGAGCTTCGTCTTCGTCTGGCCCTCGAACTGCGGCTCGGAGAGCTTGACCGAGATGACCGCGGTCAGGCCCTCGCGGACGTCCTCGCCGCTGAGGTTCTCGTCCTTCTCGCGCAGGAGCGGGTTCGTCTGCTTGCGGGCCCACGCGTTCAGCGTGCGCGTGAGCGCCGAGCGGAAGCCGGAGAGGTGGGAGCCGCCCTCGTGCGTGTTGATGTTGTTGGCGAAGCTGTGGATCGACTCCTGGTAGGTCGTGTTCCACTGCATCGCGACCTCGACGGCGCCCTCGTCGGACTCCGCCGAGAAGTAGATGACGTCCTTCGTCAGCGGCTCCTTGGACTCGTTCATGTAGGCGACGAAGTCCGCGATGCCGCCGTCGTACTGGAACTCGATCCGCTTGTTCTCGCCGCCGCGCTCGTCGGTGAGGGTGATCCGCAGGCCGGCGGTCAGGAACGCGGTCTCGCGCAGCCGCTGCTCGAGCGTCGCGAAGTCGAACTCCGTGACCTCGAACATCTCGGCGTCGGGCAGGAACGTGATCGACGTGCCCGTCTCGCCGGTCGGCTCGCCCTTCGTCACCGGGCCCTGCGGGACGCCGCGGACGTAGGACTGCGTCCAGTGGAAGCCGTCGCGCCTGACGGTGACCTCGAGCGTCTCCGACAGGGCGTTGACGACCGAGACGCCGACGCCGTGCAGGCCGCCGGAGACCTTGTAGCCCCCGCCGTCGCCGAACTTGCCGCCGGCGTGCAGGACCGTCAGGACGACCTCGAGGGCCGACTTGCCCTCCTTCTCCATCGTCGCCACGGGGATGCCGCGGCCGTTGTCGACGACGGTGATCGAGTTGTCCGGGTGGATCGTGACGTCGACCTCGGTCGCATGGCCGGCCAGGGCCTCGTCGACCGAGTTGTCGACGACCTCGTAGACGAGGTGGTGCAGGCCGCGCACGCCGGTCGAGCCGATGTACATGCCCGGCCGCTTCCGCACCGCCTCCAGCCCTTCCAGGACGGTGATGTCCTGGGCGTCGTAGCTCTGGGCAGGGGTGGGGTTCTCGGCGGCCAAACGGTCCTCCGTTTACGTGAGAACGCCCCGGTCGCGCCACAGCCGGCGGCGGCCCGGGGCGAAGAGAAGTGGTTGACAGAAGAATAGCACAGAGCGGTCCCGGAACCCGGCCGTCAGGCCGCCCATCTTCCCTGCAAATCGCGCGAAACGGCGGCGCCTCACCGGGTCGTCGCGGTCGTGCGGATCTCGGTCACGAGCTCCTCGCCGAGCGCGCGGTTCAGCGCGCCGGCGAGCTCGGGCGCCATGAGCGCCAGCTCCTGGGCCCACACCGCCTGGCGGCAGGCGACGGTCAGGACCCCGTCGCGGAGGCGCAGCGGCGTCGCGTTCTCGGCCACCGCCTCGCCGACCGCCTCGGCCCAGGCCGCCTGGACGCGGGCCAGCGGCGTGACCGGCGCGACCGTCCGCGCGAGCGCCTCGACGGCGATCGAGAGGGGGCGCGGGGCCGAGCGCCTCACGCCGCCTCCCACGCCGGGGCCGGGGTGTCCGGGCGCAGGGCGCCGTCGGCGACCGCGACGCGCGCGACCCCCGGGTCGGCGGCGCCGGGCACGTGCGCGAGGTCGGTCGTCGTCACGACCGACTGGCCGTGGCGGGCGATCCGGGCGGCGAGCCGCTCGCGCCGCTCGGGGTCGAGCTCGCTCATGACGTCGTCGAGCAGCAGCAGCGGGGGCGCCCCGCGCGCCTGCGCCAGCGCCTCGCGCTCGGCCAGCAGGAGGGCCAGCAGCGCGATCCGCTGCTCGCCCTGGGAGCCGTAGGCGCGCAGGTCGCGCCCGTCGCGGGCGAGCAGGAGGTCGTCGCGGTGCGGGCCGTGGCCGGTGAAGCCGCGCTCGAGGTCGGCGTCGGTGCGCTCGGCCAGCTCGGCGGCCAGCTCCTCGGCGGTGGCGGCCCGCGAGCGCGGCCGGAAGCGCAGCTCCGGCTCGCCCGCCAGCCCGAGCTCGCCCGCGAGCGTCGCGAACCCCTCGCGCACGAGCTCGACCGCGGCGGCCCGGTCGTCGCGCAGCGCGATCCCGTGGCGGGCGACCTCGGCGTCCCAGGCCGGCAGGGAGGCGCGCGAGGCGCGGCCGGCCCGGATCCGCCCGAGCAGCGCGTTGCGCTGCGCCAGCGCGGACGTGTAGGCGCGCCGGGTCGCCGCGCGGGCCGGCCACAGGGCGGCGACGAGCTGGTCCATGTGGGCGCGGCGCAGGGCCGGAGCGCCCTTGACGAGCTCGAGCCGGTCAGGGAGGAAGACCGAGACGAGCGGGCGGGCGGCGACGTCGACGAGCCGGTCGACCGGCGCGCCGTCGGCGCGCAGGCGCTTGGCCTCGCCCGGCTGGAACCCGACGCTGAGCGAGTGCGGGCCGTCGTCGTCGCGGGCGTCGATCTCGACCCGGGTCGCGCTCGCGCCGAAGCGGACGAGCTCCCGCTCGTTGCTCGTGCGGCAGGAGCGGCCCGTGCAGCCGAAGTACAGCGCCTCGAGGAGGTTCGTCTTGCCGGCGCCGTTGCGTCCGTGCAGCACGGTCAGCCCCTCCCCGAGCGCGAGCTCGGCCTGGGCGTAGGACCGGAAGTCCCGCAGGCGCACGCGCGTGACGATCACACGTTCAGGCGGATCGGCATGATGAGGTACAGGAAGCCGCTGCCGTCCGCGGACTCGATCAGGCCCGGGCGCAGCGGGCTGATGAGCTTGAGGATGAGGTCGCCGCTGTCGACCGACTCGAGGCCGTCGCGCAGGAACTCCGGGTTGAAGCCGATCTCGAACGGCTCGCCGGTGAAGGCGACCGGCAGCGTCTCGCTCGCCTCGCCGACGTCCGGCGTCTGCGCCGAGACGGTCACCTCGCCCTCGCGGAAGGCCAGGCGCAGCGGCGCGTTCTTCTGGGCCAGGAGGCTGATGCGGCGGACGACGTCGGTGAACTCGTCGCCGTTGATGCGCAGCTCGTGCTCGTAGCTGTCGGGCAGGAGCTGGCGGAAGTTCGGGAACTGGCCGTCGATGAGGCGCGACGAGAGGATCGCGCCGCCGGTCTCGAAGACGATCTGGTTGGCGCGCACGCCGACGCGCAGCACGGCCTCCTCGTCGCCCTCGCCGCCCTGCGGCACGAGGCGCACGAGCTCCTGGAGGGCGCGCGCCGGGACGTTGGCCTCGAACGAGCCGGCCAGCTCGCGGTCGAGCGGCGTCTCCTTCACCGACAGGCGGTACGAGTCGGTGGCGACCATCCGCAGCTCGCGCCCCGACGCCGACACGAGGATGCCGGTGAGGATCGGGCGGGTCTCGTCGCGCGAGGCCGACCGCGCGACCCGCGTCACGGTCTCGACGAACGCCGCGGCCGGCACCTCGACGATCGCGTCGCCGCCCGGCTCCGGCAGCGGCGGGAAGTCCTCGGAGCGCAGCGTGCGGATGTGGAAGGTCGCCGCCCCGGAGGCGATCTCGACGTCCTGGTCGGACGGGCGCAGCTCGAGCGTGACCTGCTCGGCCGGCAGCGCGCGGACCACGTCGAGCGTAAGCCGCGCCGGCAGCACCGCGGACCCCGGGCGCTCGACGTCCGCCGTGAGCGGCACCCGGAGCGAGACCTCCATGTCGGTCGCGCGCAGCTCGACGGCGTCGGCCGTCGCCGCGACCTGCACGCCCGACAGGGCCTGGACCGCGCTGCGCGTCGACGCGACGCGGGCGACCGTCTGAAGCTGCGCCAGCAGCTCTGCGCTCGAGCAGGTGATCTTCACGATGGATGCCTCTTGGTCGGGGTCGAAGTCATAGAGCCGGTGAGCATGTGGACGGCGGTCGGCGATTCGCGATGGACACGGGCCGCACCGGGCCGTGGACGGCGTGGACAGCGTGTGAGCGGACCGTGGAGCATCGCACGTGCGGCGGTCGTCACGAGCGGCTGCGCAGGCGCTCGGTCAAGTCCCGAACGATCGCGTTCGCCTCGGGGTCGGCGGCGATCCGCTCGGCGGTGCGCCGGCACGCGTGCATGACGGTCGTGTGGTCGCGCCCGCCGAACGCCCGGCCGATCGCCGGCAGCGTCTGGTCGGTGAGCTCGCGCGCGAGGTACATGGCGACCTGGCGTGGCCAGGCGAGGCGCTGCGCGCGCTTCGTCGACAGCAGCTCGTCGCGGGAGATCCCGAAGGCCTCGCACGTCGCGCGCTGGACCTCGTCGATCGAGCGGCGCACGGGACGGCGCCGGGGATAGAGCCCGTCGAGGACCTCGTGGGCGAGCTCGGCGTCGATCGGCCGGCCGGTGAGCGAGGCGAAGGCGACGACGCGGATGAGCGCCCCCTCGAGGACGCGGATGTTGTCGGTGATCCGCTCGGCGATCGCCTCGAGCGCGGCCTCGTCGGCGAGCTCGATCCCGTCGTGCTGGGCGCGCTTGCGCAGGATCGTCAGGCGCGTCGCGTGGTCGGGGGCGCGGATGTCGGTCAGCAGCCCGGCCTCGAAGCGCTCGCGCAGGCGGTCCTCGAGGGCGTCGAGGTCGCGCGGCATCCGGTCGCACGTGAGGACGAGCTGGCTGCCGGTCTCGTGGAGGGCGTTGAAGGTGTGGAAGAACTCCTCCTCGGTCTTCGCCTTCGCGACGAGGAACTGGACGTCGTCGACGAGGAGGACGTCGACGTGGCGGAAGCGCGCCTTGAAGGCGTCGACGGAGCCGCGGTGCAGCGCGGTGACGAACGCGTTCGTGAACGCCTCGGCCGTCGCGTAGCGGACGGTGAGGCCGCCGCCGTAGGCCTGGACGTAGTTGCCGATCGCGTGCAGGAGGTGGGTCTTGCCGTTGCCCGGCGGCCCGTAGATGAAGAGCGGGTTGTAGGCCTGACCGGGCAGCTCGGCCACGGCGAGCGCGGCGGCGTGGGCGAGCCGGTTCGCGTCGCCGATGACGAACTGCTCGAACGTGAGCTTGGGCAGGAACGTCGAGGTGCCGGCGAGCTCCGGCCCGGGGTCGTCGCCCTCGGCCGTCGCCGCGGCGGTCCGCGCGGGGGCGCCGCGGGCCGGCCGGCGGGCGCGGGCGGCGCCCGGGTCGACGACGACCTCGACCCGGACCTCGGTGCCGAGCACGTCGGCCGCGGCCGCCTCGATGGCGCGGCCGAAGCGGCCCGTCACCCAGCTGCGGCGGCGCTCGTCGGGCGCGGCGATGACGAGGGCGGCGTCGCTGGCCTCGACCGGGTGCAGCGGCTCGAGCCAGAGGGCGAAGGTGGCCTCCGGGACGCGGCGGCGGAGGCGGGTGCAGATCTGGGACCAGACATGTTCGGGCGATGGATGCACGGGCAGGCGAGGACAGGCAGGGACGACCCTGCTCGAGACGAGCGGAGTGGCGGACGGCGTTTCGGGTTGGGGGCCGCAGGGCCCCGGTGCCGCGAACCTATCACCCGCCGACGGGCGGTCGAGGCGCGCCCCGGGGAGGAGGCTGCACGTACCGCGAAAAAGGCGCTCGGGAGCGGGGTGGGGACGTGTGGACGGGGTGTGGACGGAGGTGTGGAC
>JADGIB010000216.1 GCA_019683665.1 Solirubrobacteraceae bacterium | reverse complement strand
GCGCGGTGGCGACCGTCGGCGGCGTCGTCTGGCCCTCGACCGGCGTGGTCGAGCCGTCGTCGCCGCAGGCGACGAGCAGGACCGCGGCGGCCACCAGCGCGACTGGGAGGAGGCGCGGCTTCAAGGGGCGGGATGGTAGAAAAGCCGGCCTGTGCCGGCACCGCGGACCTACCTCACCACCATCGCCCGCCGGCTCGTGGGCGCCCGCCGGCTCGACGAGCTCGTGCGGGCCGAGCCGGTCCTCCGTCTCGTGCGCGAGCTCGGGGGCGGCACGCTGCTGGACGCGGGCAGCGGGAGCCTGGGGATCGCCGACCTGCTCGACGAGCGCTGGCGCGTCACCGCCGTCGACCGCGCCTTCGACGACGACGGCGCCTGGGTGCGCCCGCCGCGGACGCGCGCGCACCGCGTCGTCGCCGACGTCTGCGCCCTGCCGTTCCCGGACGGCGCGTTCGACGTCGTCGTCGCGATCGACCTCGTCGACCGGCTCGCGCCGGGCCGCCGCGGCGACGCGCTGCGCGAGCTCGGCCGCGTCGCCCGGCGGCGCGTGATCGTCTCCTCGCCCGCCGGCCCCGCCGCGCTCGAGGCCGACCGCCGCCTGCTGGAGTCGCTGCGCCGCCCGCCGCGGTGGCTCGTCGAGCGCGTCGGCGCCGGGCTGCCGTACCCGGCCGACCTCGAGGTGCCGCTGCGCGCCTGGGGCCTGGTGCGCAGCTTCCCGAGCGGCAGCCCGGAGGCGCACGTGCGGCTCGCGCGGCGCGAGCTGCGCCCGGCCGGGGTGGTCCCGTCGCGGCTGGCGGCCCGGGCGCTCGCCCGCGGCCTGCGCGACGAGCGGCCGTGGGCGCGGCGGGCGCTGCGCCGGCTGCGCGGCGGCGACGCGGCGCCCGGCTACCGCACCGTCGTGGTGGCGGAGATCGCCGCCTCGAGGTGGGCCTCGAGCTCGTCGGTCAGCGCGGCGTAGTCGAACCGGCGGGCGATCCCGTCGGCCGCGGTGCGGACCCGCCCGTGGACGAGGTCGGCGAGGCCGTCGGCGATCGCGTCGGGGTCGTCGAGCGGGACGGCGATCCCGGCCTGCCCGTCGGTGACGACGCGGGCCGCCTCGGTCTGGTCGCCGACGACGAGGATCGGCCGGTCGGCGGCGAGGTACTCGTAGAGCTTCTGGCCGGTCTCGCCGCGGATGCCGGTCGTCAGCAGCAGGAGCGTGTCGGCCCGGCGCTGGAGGCGCATCGTCGTCTCGCGGTCGAACGCGCCGAGCGCGCGGACGGTCCCGGCCAGGTCGGGCGCCTCGATCTGGGCGCGCTCGTCGTCGCGCAGCGGGCCGGCGAACAGGACCTCGAGCTTCGCGGCAGAGTCGGGGTCGCGGCGCGTGAGCGCGCGGACCCCGGCCAGGATCGGCTCGGGCGAGCGGCCGACGTAGCCGATGCGCCCGGTGTAGAGCAGCGAGTGGCGGCCGGGGGTGAGGATCCCGTCGGGGATCCCGTCGCCGCCGGCGACGAGCGCGAGCTCCTCGAGGTCGAAGCCGTTGGAGAGCGTGTGCGCCTCGCGCACGCCGAGCCGCTCGCGGGCGTCCTCGGCCATCGGGCGGCTGATCGTCGTCAGGCGGTCGGCGGCGCCCAGGAGCGTGCGCTCCAGCCAGGCGTCGGCGGCGCGCATGGCCGCCAGCGGGAAGTCGGTGCGGGTGCGCTCGAAGCGCCAGCCGTCGCGCAGGTCGGCCACCCACGGCACGCCGTGCAGGCGGCTGAGCGCCAGCCCGACGAGGTACGTCGTCGGCGGCGGGCCGCTCGTCCAGACGACGTCGAACGGCCGCTCGCGGTGGAGGCCCAGCGCGCGCGGCAGCGCGAACGGCACCCAGCTGAGGATCGCCAGGTCGGGGATGACCCACTCCTCGAGCTTGGACGGCATCGGCGCCGACCCCTGGGCGGTGCCCTGGAGCGCCGCGAACTGGCCCTTGCGCCAGTTGAAGCGGCTCGTCATGAGGTCGCGGGTGCGCACGACGCGGCGCGCGCCGTCGACCGGGCCGCTGCCGCTGAGGTTCGAGCACAGGACGGTGACGTCGTGGCCGCGGCGGCCGAGGTGCTTGGCGAAGCCGGCGACCCGGCGGGCGGCCGACAGCGGGGACGGTGGGGCAAGCTGGGCGACGAGCAGGATCCGCCGGGATGGCACGGTCCCCTAGGGTACGGCCGCCGTGAGCGCCAACCAGGACATCACGGCGGTCGTCCCGTGCTACGACGCCGGCGCCCACGTCGCCGAGGCGGTCGCGTCGCTGCTGGCGCAGGAGGGCGGCCCGCCGCGGGTCATCGTCGTCGACGACGGGTCGACCGACCCGGGCACGCGCGAGGCGCTCGCCGCCCTCCCCGACGGGGTCGAGGTCGTCCGCCAGGACAACCAGGGGCTGTCGGCGGCGCGCAACACCGGCTACCGGCTGGCCGACACGCCGCTCGTCATCGCGCTCGACGCCGACGACGTCATGGTCCCGGGCGCGCTGCGGGCGCTGCGGGCGCCGCTGGACGCCGACCCGGGGCTCGGCTTCACGTACGGGATCGCCCGCTTCTTCGGCGCCTGGTCGGGCGAGCTGCGGTTCCCGCCGCTGGACGCCTACCGGCTGCTGTACCGCCACATCATCGGCGCGGTCGGGCTCACGCGCCGCGCGCTGTGGGAGGACGTCGGCGGCTACGACCCGGCGTTCCGCACCGGCTACGAGGACTGGGACTTCTGGCTGGGCGCGATCGAGCGCGGGTGGCGGGGCGCCAAGGTCGAGGAGGTCACGTTCCTCTACCGCCGCCACGGGGACACGATGGTGTTCGGGGCCCGGCGCGAGTACCGGCGCCTGTACCGGCGGCTGCGGGCCAAGCACGCGGCGCTGTACGCGCGGCGCCGGGAGCTGGCCCGGGCCAGCGAGGCGGGGCTCGTCGAGCGGGCGATATACCGCTACTTCTGGGGGCCTCGGCCCGTTCCACCCGCCGTGGAGCAGGCCGTCTACCGGCTCGTCTTCCGGCCCTGACCTGTCGCTACCCTCGGAGACTTCCATGCCGCTGCTGAAGCCCAACGTCGGACGGGCGCTGAGCGCGATCGGCGCGCTGATCGTCGTCGTCGCCCTGTTCATGACCTGGTACGAGGTGACGCGCAGCACCGGCGTCGTCGACCACACGACCGGGTGGCAGACGTTCACGAACCTGCGGTTCGTGATCCTCGTCGGCGGCATCCTCACGCTCGCCTCGGCGATCCCGGCCCAGACGCGGCCGATCCTCATCGCGCGCACCCTGCTCGGGCTGCTGCTGTTCGTGCTGATCCTGCGCCGCATCATCGACCCGCCGGACCTCGTCGACGCCGAGGTGACCGCCCAGATCGGCGTCTACGCCGGCGCGATCGGTGCCGTGCTCGTCGCCCTCGGCGGCCTCGTCGACACCGGCCGCCGCGTGGTGGAGGTCTATCCGAGCCTGTGGCGCCCGACCGCCGGCGAGCTCGGGCGCGGCCAGCGCTCGCTCGGTCCCGGCGACGACCGCGGGTAGCCGCCCGGCCGCAGCCCCGCGGTGCGCCGCCTCCGCCGCATCCCGCTGCCCCTGCTCGCCGTCCTGGGGGTGGTCCTCGTCGAGGGCCTGGCGTGGGCGTTCGCGGTGCCGGCCCTGCAGGGCGCCGACGAGAGCGCCCACTTCAGCTACGTCCAGAAGCTGGCCGACGCGCACGTCATGCCGTGGCGCAACCCGGACCTCGGCTACCTCGAGCCGGCCTACCCGCCGTCGGTGTCGACCGAGCAGCGGGTCGCGTGGACGTGGGCGGGGCTGGAGCCGCTGCGCGGCAACCGGGCGGCGCGGCCGCTGTGGACGCACGAGGACGAGCGCATCTGGGCGCGCGAGAACGCGAAGCTCACGCCCGACCACCGCACCGACGGGGCCGGCTCGCGGGTCGTCGACAACCCGCCGCTCTACTACCTGACCGCGGTCGTCCCCTACGAGATCGCGGGCGGCACGTTCTTCGACCGCCTGTACGCGCTGCGCGTCTACAACGTCGCGCTGCTGCTCGTCGCGGTCGCGCTGACGTGGCTGCTGGCCGGCGAGCTGTTCGGCCGCCGGCGCGAGCTGCAGACGCTCGCCGCGGCGGCGGTCGCCCTGCACCCGGTCCTGCTCGACGTGGCCACGCGCGTGACCCCGGACGTGCTCCTGCTCACGCTCGCGTCGGCGGCGCTGTACCTCATGACGCTCGTCGTCAGGCGCGGCCCGTCGTGGCGGCGGGTCGCGGGCCTGCTCGCGGTCGTGGCGGCGGCGTGCCTGACGCAGGGGCGCGGGCTGGGCCTGGTCGCGCCGGCGCTGTTCGCGGTCGGCCTGGGCTGGTGGCGGGCGCGCGGCGCGCCGCGGCCCGGCGTGCTCGGGCGCGTCCCGGCGGTCGTGCCGTGGGCGGTCGGCGCGCTCGTCGTGCTCGTCGCGTTCGCCGCCTACGCGACCCGGTTCGACTTCGGCGAGCTGGCCGGCTTCTGGTCGTACCTGTGGCAGTTCTACCTGCCGCCGCTGCCGGGGATGACCGACCCGATCGGCGTCAGCTGGGACGTCGAGAACGTCTACCTCAACCGCTTCTTCGGCACGTTCGTGCAGTTCGAGGTCGACTTCCCGCCCGACCTCCTGCGCGCGATCCGCGTCGCCGTGTTCGCGGGCCTGGCGCTGCTGGCCGTGTCGGCCTGGCGCCACCGGCGGGCGCTGTGGGCGCGGCGCGACGTCGTCGCCGTGCTGCTCGTCGCGTTCGTCCTCTCGGTCCTGGCCCTGCACGCGGCGGCGTTCCGGTCGCTGCTCGTCAACCCGGCCGACCCGGTCATCACCGGCCGCTACCTGCTCATGCTCATCCCCCTGTACGGGATCGGGGTCGCGGCCGCGGTCGCCGCGTTCCCGGGCCGGGTGCGCGCGCTGGCGTCGGGCGGCCTGCTCGGCGCGCTCGTCCTCCTGCAGCTGTCGGCCTTCGGCCTCGTCGTGGAGCGGTTCTATGCGTAGGGCGGCGATCGCCGGCGCGACCGTCGTGCTCGTGCTCGGGTTCCTGCTCGTCGTGCGGCCGTTCGTGGCCGAGCAGCGCCCGACGCCGGCCTCGATCCCGTCGCCGGCGTCGGTCACCGGGCTGGACACGGTGCCGCTGCAGAAGGGGCACCCGGTCTGCTTCACCGACGTCGTCGCCGAGGCGCACGCCGAGCGCTTCAGCTTCCGCGTCTCGACCCCGTTCGGCCCGACGCCGGAGCTGCGGGTCACGATCCGCGGCGGCGGCTACGACTACACCGCGACGATCCCGCCCGGCCTCCAGGACGGCCAGGCGGCCGAGGCGGCGATCCCGGCCCCGCTGCGCGACATCCCGGTCGAGGTGTGCATCCGCAGCCGCGGGGAGCCGCTCATCGGCCTCTACGCGGCCAACGACCGGGCCCGCTCGCGCTCGACGGCGGTCATCGACGGCGAGGACACGAACAAGAGCGTCTGGTTCTCGTTCGAGGAGCCGCGCTGGCACGCGATCACCGAGCGGGTCGGCCTCACGATCGACCGCATGACCGTGTTCCGCCCCGGCTACGTGACCCGCGGGCTGCTGTGGGTCCTGGCCGCGCTGTTCGTGTTCGGGGTGCCGGTCGCGATCGTGTGGGCCTACGTGCGCGCGCTGCGCGAGGACGGCCCGCGCGCCGCCCCGCCGCTGGACGTCAACCGCCGCCGCTCCCGCTGGCGCCGGTTCGTGGACTGACGTCCGATCGGTTCCCGCTTGCGAGCTCCCGGCCAAGTGCGATATGACACCACCCGCCTGGAGGAGGAGAGGTGGCGTCCCGCCCAGAGCTCGGCTCCGACAGGCCGCGAGGTGAGCCCGTGAGGCCGGCGTCTGGGTCAGCCGGCGAAGCGCTTGCACCGGAGAACTTCGCGGCAAGGGGGCCTTGAGCCGGGCGGGACGCCGAGTCATCGGGGAGTGGGGGAAGCGAGTCGCGAGGCGCCGCCGGAGGGTGGCGCCTCGCGGCGTGCTGCGTGTGCGTCGCGTGCGGCGGCGCGGCTGTCGCGGGGCGACGCGGCCCGGTACGGCGGGCGGGTCTCAGCGCCCGACGCGGACCGACGCGCGGCCGGTCCCGGCGCCGCCCGCGCCCGTGTAGCGGACCTCGACCCGGCCGCGGGCCGACCGCCAGGCGCGCGGCAGCGCGATCCGGGCGGTGAAGCGGCCGCCGACGACGGGCGCGGTCGTGCTGCGGGTGCGCGTGCGCCCGCCGAGCCGGACGCGGTAGGCGACGACGACCCGCCCGCGCGCGCCGTGCCCGACGCGGCCGCGGACGAGGAGGCGCCCGGTGCGCGGGGAGATCGTCGCGGTGGTGACGGCCACCGGGGTGCGGGCCGCGGGCGGGCCCGCGCCGGGGGCGGCGGGGGCGGCCGGCGCGCGCCCCACC
>JADGIB010000215.1 GCA_019683665.1 Solirubrobacteraceae bacterium | reverse complement strand
GCGCCGGGCCGCGCCCCCGGCCCCGGTCGCGCGCGCCGCGGCCGCGGCGGCGCCGCGCCTGGCCGCCGAGGCGCAGGCGGCGAGCCGCTCCCCGTACGCGGGCCTGGCCACCCGCGCGCTCGCGTTCGCGACCGACGCGATCGTCGTCAACGTCGTCGGCTGGGTCGTCGCCGGGATCGTCACGCTCGGCCTGTCGCTGCTCGACGTCCCCGCCGGGGTGGAGGACACGCTGCTGGCGCTCGGGGCGCTGGGCGGCGTCCTGTGGAGCAGCGGCTACTTCGTCTTCTTCTGGTCGACGACCGGGCAGACCCCGGGCAACCGGCTCCTGCGCATCCGCGTGCTCGACGCCCGCACCGGCAGCCCGCCGCGGGCCCGCCGCGCGCTCCTGCGGCTGATCGTCCTGCCGCTGTCGGCGGTCCCGCTGTGCGCGGGCTTCCTGCTCATCCTCGTCGACGGGCGCCGCCGCGCGCTGCACGACCGGATCGCCCGGACCGTCGTCGCCGACGTGGCCGACGAGCCCGAGCCGGTCCGCTCCGACGTCGCGCCGCGACGGGCCGGCCGCTCGCCCTGAGGGCGCGCGGCGGCGTCATCCGGCCGCGACCAGCTCCGCCAGGCGCGTGTGGCGCCGCCGCGCGTCGACGCGGCGCAGCGCGAGGTCGAGCGCGGCGGGCTCCCCGACGAAGACGCACAGCCGCTCGGCCCGCGTCAGCGCCGTGTAGACGAGGTTGCGGGTGAGCATGATCCGGTGGCCGGTGAACAGCGGCACGACGACGGCCGGCGCCGAGCTGCCCTGCGCCTTGTGGACCGACATCGCGTGGGCGAGGCGCAGCGTGTCGAGCGCGGCGCCGGGCAGGCGCAGCGTCCGCCCGTCGTCGGTGGCGAGGATCGCCTCGGCCTCGTCGGGGTCGTAGGCGACGAGGACGCCGACCTCGCCGTTCATGAGCATCCGCTCGTGGTCGTTGCGGGTCTGGACGACCCGGTCGCCGACCCGCAGCGGCGTCCCCGCGATCGGCTCGCCGTCGGGGTTCAGGCGGGCGCGCAGCGCCTCGTTGAACGCGTCGATCCCGACCGGGCCGCGGTGCATCGGCGCGAGCACCTGGACGTCGGCGCGCGGGTCGACCCCGAGGTGGCGGGGGAGGCGCTCGGCGGCCAGCGACACGACCTCGTCGAAGATCGCCGCCGCCCCGGAGCGCCCGACGAAGTAGAAGTCGCGCACGACGTCGTCGGGCAGGTCGCGCGACGGCGCGCGCCCCTCGTTGATCGCGTGGGCGGCCCGGACGATGAGCGACCGCGCCGCCTGGCGGAAGACCTCGGTCAGCCGCGTGACCGGCACCGCCTCGGAGGCGAGCAGGTCGCCGAGGACCCGCCCCGGCCCGACCGGGGCGAGCTGGTCGGGGTCGCCGACGAGGACGACGTGCGTGGCGTCGCCGACGGCGCCGAACAGCGCCGCGGCCAGCCGCACGTCGAGCATCGACGCCTCGTCGACGATCAGCACGTCGCAGCCGGGGATCGGGTCGCCGGGGCCGTGCACGAACCCCTCGCCCGGCTGCCAGCCCAGCAGCCGGTGGATCGTCGACGCCTCGGCGCCGGTCGCCTCCGCCATCCGCCGCGCCGCCTTCCCGGTCGGCGCGCACAGCACGGCCCGCAGCCGCCGGGCCCGGACGACGTCGACGAGCGCGCGCAGCGTCTGCGTCTTGCCGGTGCCCGGCCCGCCGGTGAGGATCGACAGGCGCCCGCTCAGCGCCCGCTGGACCGCGTGCCACTGGGCGTCGGTGGGGGCGAACGCGCCGTCGGTCGGGCGCTCGGGCAGCGGGCCGCCGTGGACCGGGCCGTCGCGCAGGAGCGCGCGGACCCGCTCGGCCAGGCGCGACTCGATCCGGTGCAGGCGCGCGTCGGCGACCCGGTCCCCGTCGACGACGACCGCGCCCGACTGCTCCAGCGCGGCGAGCGCCGGGTCCGGGTCGGCGCCGAGCAGCCGGCGGGCGCGCTCGCGCAGCGCCTCGCGGGGCAGGTGGCAGTGCCCGTCGCGCTCGGCCTCGCGCAGGACGTGGACGACCCCGGCGGCCAGCCGCCGCTCGTCGCCCGGCTCGACCCCGAGCGCCCGCGCGAGCGCGTCCGCGGTCGCGAAGCCGATCCCGTCCAGCTCCGCCAGCCGGTACGGGTCGACGGTGAGGACGTCGACGGCGTCGGCGCCGAGCGCGCGGATGACCCGGCCCGCGACCGCGGCCGGGACGCCGTGCGCGTCGAGGAACAGCCGCACGGCGCGCAGCGCCCGCGCCTCGCGCCACGCCTCGACCGCCGGGCCGATCCGCACCGGGCCGATCCCCGGCACCTCGCGCAGCCGCGCGTGCGGGTCGGCGTCGACGACCTCGAGGACCGCGGTCCCGTGGCGCTGGAGCAGGAACGCGGCGCCGCGCGGCCCGACGTGCCTGATCGACGACAGGATCGCCAGCAGCGCCGCCTCCGAGGCCGGCTCGGCGATCCGCACGTCGGCGGCGTGGAACTGGCGGCCGTGGCGGGGGTGGTCGCGCCAGGTTCCGCGCACCTCCATCGCGTCGCCCGCGTGGACGTGGGCGAGCGGACCGCAGACGACGACCGGGTCGCCGTCGCCGGTCACCGCGTCGACGACCGCGAAGCCGCCGTCGTCGGTGGCGAAGCGCACGCGGGACACCTCGACGGCGAGCTGCTCGGTCATCGCCTGGACGCTAGACGGCGACCCGGAGCCCACGCGACCGCCGACGCTGAGATACTGCAGTGCGTGGGCAGTCTCGGAACCGTCATCACCGCCATCATCACGCCGTTCGACGCCGACCTGAAGGTCGACGAGGAGGCGTTCGTGGCACTCATGCACCACCTGCGCGACCACGGCAGCGACGGCATCGTCGTCTGCGGCACCACCGGGGAGGCCGCGACCCTCACCGACGAGGAGCACCTCGGCCTCGTCGAGCTCGCGGTGCGCGAGCGCCCGGAGGGCCTGACGATCATCGCCGGCACCGGGTCCAACGACACGCGGCACGCCGTCCACCTGACCGAGCGCGCGACCGAGCTCGGCGTCGACGCGGTCCTGTCGGTCACCCCGTACTACAACCGCCCGAACCGGCGCGGGATCGTCGCCCACTTCCGCGAGGTCGACCGGGCCACCGACAAGCCGATCGTCCTCTACAACATCCCCAGCCGGACCGGGACCGACATGCCCAACGACCTGCTCGCGGAGCTCGCCCAGCTCGAGCACGTCACCGCGGTCAAGCAGGCCAACAACGACAACCTCGCGCTCGTCGACGGGCTCGAGCTGTACGCGGGCAACGACGAGATCTTCGCCCGCACGCTCGACCTCGGCGGCCACGGCGGCATCCTCGTCGCCAGCCACGTCGTCGGCGACGAGATGGCCCGGATGGTCGCCGAGCCGGAGCGGCGGGCCGAGATCGACGCCTCGCTGCGCGACGTCTACGCGGCGATGGGCGTGACGACGAACCCGATCCCCGTGAAGGCCGCCGTCGAGATGATCGGGCTGCGCGCCGGCGGGCTGCGGCTGCCGCTCGTCGAGGCCAGCGACGAGGAGAAGGCCGAGATCCGGGCGGCCCTGGAACGTCACGGGCTGCTGAGCGGCGCCGCGTCGTGAGCGCCGGGACCCTGCGCGTCCTCCCGCTGGGCGGGCTGGGCGAGATCGGCAAGAACATGACGGTCGTCGAGTTCGACGACCGGATCGTCGTCGTCGACACCGGCCTGCGGTTCCCGACCGCGGACATGATGGGCATCGACCTCGTGCTGCCCGACTTCTCCTACCTGCGCGACCGGGCCGACGACATCGAGGCGATCGTCATCACCCACGGCCACGAGGACCACATCGGCGCCCTGCCGTTCGTCCTGCGCGAGCTCGGCCAGGACATCCCCGTCCTCGGGCGCCGGCTGACGATGGCGATGGCCCGCTCCAAGCTCGACGAGCACCGCCTGCGCGACGTCGAGCTCGAGGACGTCGAGCCGGGGGAGACGATCGAGCTCGGCCCGTTCGACCTCGAGCTCATCCACATGACGCACTCGATCCCCGACTCGTGCGCGGTCGCGCTGACGACCGACCTGGGGACGATGCTCATCACCGGGGACTACAAGTTCGACCAGACGCCGGTCGACGGGCGCCCCGCCGACGTCGCCCGCCTGGCCGAGCTCGGGCGCGAGGGCCTGCTGCTGCTGTGCGGCGACTCGACGAACGCCGACCGGCCCGGCTGGTCGATCAGCGAGTCCGGGGTCGGCCCGCACCTCGAGGAGGTCTTCGGGCGCTGCGAGGGCCGGATCGTCGTGACCTCGTTCGCGTCGAACATCCATCGCGTCCAGCAGGTGATCGACGCGGCCGCCGCCCACGGGCGCAAGGTCGCGCTCGTCGGGCGGTCGATGCGCAAGAACGTCAACATCGGCCGCTCGCTCGGCCACATCGACGTGCCGGACGGGATGCTCGTCCAGGCGCGCGAGATCGACGACTTCCCCGACGACAGGATCGTCATCATCTCGACCGGGTCGCAGGGCGAGCCGCTCAGCGCGCTGCGGCGGATGGCCCACCGCGACCACCCGCAGGTTGAGCTGCACCGCGGCGACACCGTCGTCTTCTCGGCCACGCCCATCCCGGGCAACGAGCGCGCGGTCAACGAGACCGTCGACCGGCTCTACCAGATCGGCTGCGAGGTCATCACGACCCGCGACGCGCCGATCCACGCGTCCGGCCACGGCTACGTCGAGGAGCTGAAGCTCATGCTCAACCTCGTCAAGCCGCGCTACGTCATGCCGTTCCACGGCGACTACCGGCGCATCCAGCTCCACGGCCAGCTCGCCGAGGCGGTCGGCATCGACCCCGCCAACGTCTTCCACGGCGTCAACGGCCGGCCGCTGGAGATCGACGCGCGCGGCGCCCGCTTCGGCGACCCGGAGCCGAGCGGCATGGTGTTCGTCGACGGGGTCGACATCGGCGACGTCGCCGACGTCGCGCTGCGCGACCGGCGGATGCTGTCGGCCGACGGGATCTTCGTCGTCGTCGCGACGATCAGCGAGCAGGACGGCTCGTCGGTCGCCGAGCCGGAGGTCATCTTCCGGGGCGTCCCGTTCCGGGCCGAGGCCGACGACCTCCTCGACGAGATCCGCGACACCGTCGAGCAGTCGCTCGAGCGCGCCGCCGCCGAGGAGATCCGCGAGATCGACCTCCTCCAGCAGATCCTCCACGACGACCTCGCGCAGTTCGTCTACGAGCGCCTGAAGCGGCGGCCGATGGTGCTGCCGGTCGTGGTCGAGGTCTAGGGAGCCTGCGCCCAGCAGGCTCGACGCCCTCAGCGGGTGTTCGCCCTGGGGCGATACCCGGGGGCGCCGGCTGCGGACGTGTGGCACATGGCGTCGGACGGGTCGATGTCATGTGCCGGACGTCGCGGGAGGGTTGCGCGGGCCGGCCGCGAACCTCGCAACCATGCCTGGTGATGGGGAGATCGTCGTCCGGGACCGCCGCCGGCCGGCGTGGGAGTGGACGACGGAGCTGGAGGAGCGCGAGCGCGAGGAGCTGGACGCGCTGCGCGCCGAGCGCGACGAGCTGCGGGCCCGCATCGACGAGCTGCACGTCGCCGCGCAGCAGGCCCACGACCGCGAGCAGGCGCTGCGCCGGCTCGTGCTCGAGCTGTCGACCGGACCGTGGTGGACGCGGCTGGCGGTCGCCCGGCGGGTGCGCGCGGCCGCTCAGCGCCGGCGCCCGAACGCGAAGTAGGCCAGCGGCCCGACGAAGTTCACGAACGACGCGAGCACCCACGCCCGCTTCGGCCCCCGCACCTCGCTCGCCGGGCGGCGGCGCAGGTCGGTCAGGGCGGCGGTGAGCAGGCTCAGCTGGACGGCGACGGCGGTGAGCGTCGCGGCCCGCTGGCGGGGGGAGAGCTCGGACCAGGGCTTCTTCGGCGGGAGCGGCATCGACCGGAGTCTAGGGGCGGGCGTCGGGCGGCATCTCGATCCACACGGCCCGCGCCACCGCGAGCACGCGCCCGTCCGCGTCGTGCAGCGCGCTGGCCGAGAACAGCTTGCGCCGCTCGCGGCCCAGCGTCCACGCCTGCACGACGTGCTCGACCCCGGGCGTCACCGGGGCGCGCAGCTCGGCCGCCATCCGGCCCAGGAGCATGACCTCGACGCCGTCGAAGGCCAGGCAGGCGATCCCGCTCGGGCAGTCGAGCGCCGCCCACACGAACTCGCGGGCGACGGCGCCGTCGGGCCCGGCGAGGTCGGCCGCCGGCGTCCACGGCCCGGCGAACCGCGACCCGTCGTCGGTCGGGCCGCAGAAGATCCGCAGCCCGTCCCCGGGCGCCCGGGCCGGCCCCCCGCCGCGGCGGCCGGGGGAGGGGTGGGTGCTGTCTGTTATAAAAATA
>JADGIB010000214.1 GCA_019683665.1 Solirubrobacteraceae bacterium | reverse complement strand
CCGCCCACCGCCGGGCCCCCCCCGCCCGCCCCCACGCGGGGGGGGGGGGCCCCGGGGCCCGGGCGTGGGGGGGCGCCGAGGTCCTGACGTGGAGGGGCGTCAGCCATTGGCCGCCGCGGTGAGCTCCTCGGGCGGGGCCGAGTGGTAGACCTGCTCCCACGCCTCGAGGACGTTGTCCTGCGAGACCGGCAGCGGCGGCAGCACGACGTACGGCGGCGCCTCCTTGCCGAGCAGCGCGTACCCGGCCAGGGTCGCCTCCGCGACGCCCTGGTCGTACGGGAGCTGCGCGCCGAGGCCCTTGATGAGGCCGCCGGAGGCGATGTCGATCGCGACGTTCAGGCCGAGGTCGACCGTCGTGATCGGCTGCGACGAGCCGTTCGCCTTCACCGCCTGCTTGGCGCCCTCGGCCGGGATGTCGAACCAGGCGAAGATGCCCTTCAGGTCGGGGTGCTTCGTCAGCATCGCCGAGGCCGCCTTCTCGGAGTCGCCGGCCCAGTCGGGCGCGTTGATGCCCTGGTCCTCGACGATCTCCATCTGCGGGTAGTTCTCGGCGAGCGTGTCCTGGAACGCCTGCCAGCGCTGCTCGGTCGCGTAGTTGCTGGCGTCGGCGTAGTGCAGCGCGCCGACCTCGCCCTCGCAGCCGATCGCCTTGGCCAGCAGGTGGGCGGCGGCGACGCCGTTGCCGTAGTTGTCGGCCGACACGACCGAGACGTAGTCCTCGCCCGGCTTCATGTCCTTGGCCGGGGTGTCGAGGAAGATGATCTTCGCGCCCTGCTCGGCCGCCTTCTCGTACGCCGACGCGGTGGCGGTCGGGTCGATCGGGATCGACAGGATCACGTCGGGCTTCTTCGCCATCACGGTCTCGAGGTCGTTGACCTGCTTGTCGGCCTTGCCGTCGGCCTGCGTGACGGCGACCACCTCGATGCCCATCTTCTCGAACTGGGCGCGGGCGCCCGCCACCTGGGCGTTCGTCCAGTCGTTGCCGCCGAAGTGCATGACGAGCGCGGCCGTCGCGTTCATGCCGCGGATCTGCTCGAGCTCCTCGTCGGTCAGCTCGAGGTCGGAGGCGGGCACGGCCTCCTCGCCGTACGGCCCCGTGCTGGCGACCTTGCCGCTGGCCAGGTCGGCGAGCTTCTGGTCGACGGTGGCGCAGCCGTTGTCGGCCGCCGCCTCCGCGGTGGCCGTCCCGTTCGACGCGGCCGTCGCGCCGCTCTCGTCGTCGTCGCTGCTGCCGCACGCTCCGAGCGTGAGACCGGCCGCGATGAGCAGCCCGGCCAGCAGCCTGCGGTGTCCCTTCACGATGTCCTGCTCCTCTCCGTGTGTCGCACGATGCACCTTCTTCCTGCGTGAGTCCAGGGGTCGCCCGCCTGCGGGCCGCTCATGTCGCCATGGCGTCCTCCTGCAGCCGCGCGAGGGCATGGGCCTGCTCGCGAGTGGCGGGGTACAGGTCTCGGTAGAGCGCGTAGAGGCGGTCGTAGACGGCGGCGGGCTCGGGCCGCGGGCGCACCTCGTGGTCGGGCCGGGCCCAGCCGGCGCCGCCTGGGTCGGCGAGGCCGAGCGCGCCGGCGGCGAGCAGCGCGGCGCCGTAGGCGGCGCCGACCGTCTCGCGCGGGACCTCCTGCGCCATGCCGGTGACGTCGGAGACGACCTGCGGCCACAGCCCGCCGCGGGTGCCGCCGCCGACGGCGACGACGCGGCGCGGGCGGGCGCCGATCTCGTCGAGGACGTCGAGGTGGTGGCGGACCGCGTACCCGGTCGCCTCGAGCATCGCCCGGTACAGGTGGCCGCGGCCGTGGCGCAGCGTGAGGCCGGCGACGACGCCGCGGGCGGCGGGGTCGAAGATCGGGCTGCGCTCGCCGAGGAAGTAGGGGAGGACGACGAGGCCCTCGCTGCCGGGCGCGACGGCGGCCGCCTCGGCCAGCAGCTCGTCGTAGCCGGCGGCGCCGGTGAGGTCGCGCACCCATGTCGTCAGCGCGCCGGAGGTCGCCATGCCGCCGGCGAGGCTGAACGTGCCGGGCAGGACCCCGGCCGTGCACCACAGGCGGGCGTCGGGCCGCGGCGCGTCGGCCGTCGCGACGAGGAACATCGTCGTGCCGTACATGAGCATGAGGTCGCCTGGGGCGCGCACCCCGGCGCTGAGCGCCTCGGCCCACGCGTCGACCGTCCCGGCCGCGACCGGGGTCCCGGCCGGGATGCCGGTCTCGCGGGCGCCGCGCTCGTCGACGACGCCGGCGACCTCGCCGGGCCACAGCAGCCGCGGCAGGTCGACCCCTGGCGCGATCTCGGACGCCCACTCGCCGATCCAGGCGCCGGCGCGCAGGTCGTAGAGCGGGTCCCACTGGCTGGCGGTGTGGTGGTCGAGCACGTACTCGCCGGTGAGGCGCAGGACCGCGAACGAGCTGGCGGTCGTGACGCGGCGGGTCGCCGCCCACACGTCGGGCTCGTGGCGGACGAGCCAGGCGAGCTTCGGGCCGACGGCCTGGGTCGTCAGCCGCGAGCCGCCGCGGGCGACGATCGCGTCGGCCCCGTAGCGGGCCTCGAGCTCGGCGATCTCGGCCGTCGCGCGCGTGTCGACCCCGTAGAGGATCGCCGGGCGCAGCGGCGCGCCGTCCGCGTCGGTCGGCAGCAGGCACGGGCCGAGGCCGCTGACGCAGACGGCGGCCGGGCGCGGCTCGGTGGCCAGCAGCTCCTCGCAGACGGCGCGGATGCCCGCCCACCAGTCGCGCTCGGCGTCCTGCTCGACCCAGCCGGGCCGCGGCATCGAGGTCCGCAGCGCGGCGCTCGCCCGGGCGCGGATCGTGCCGTCGTCGTCGCAGACCACGCCCTTGACCGACGAGGTCCCGACGTCGATCCCGAGCAGGCGGTCAGCCATCGGCCCGGGCGCCTCCGAGGCGGTCGAAGTCGACGTCGAGCAGCCGGCAGATCGTCGCCAGCTCGGCCTCGACGTCGCCGGGGACGGCGTGGACGTGGTTGGCGCCGAAGCGGCCGAGGACCTCCTCGACCGGCGCGTCCAGGCGCGCCCACGCGTGCGGCCAGGTCGGGCTGGAGGCCTGCTGCAGGCGGGTCGAGGTCGCCTCGTCGAGCGTCACGAGCTCGCCGCGGGCGACCTGCATGCGGTAGCGGCCGTCCAGGCGCGTGAGCCGCGCGAACGTCGCGTTGGTCGCGGCGGCGACGTGGTGGACGGAGGCGCCGCCGGCGGGGAAGTAGAAGTCGGCGGGGAAGAGCTGGACGTGGCGGAGGTTCTCGGCCGGGTCGTCGCTGCGCGCCGCGTACCAGGTCGCGTGCTGGCCGGAGTTGCACAGGTCCCAGACGTCGTGCTCGGCGTCGTAGTGGCGGACGTCGGCGAACAGGACCGGGGTGCCGGTCAGGCCCTTCAGGAGCTGCATCGTCAGCGCGCCGTCCATGTCGGCCTCGGTCGCGCACACGTGCGGCGCCTTCGGGCCCTCCCAGTCGTAGGGGTCGTTGAGGAACGCCTCGGTGACGTCCATGGTGGCGAAGTGGGCGGTCAGCTCCGGCTGGGCCTTGATGCCGGTGAAGTCGAGGCGCCACTCGTCGATGAGCTCGCGCATCGCGTGGTAGGCGCGGATCTGGCGCTCGAGCAGCTCGGGCGTCAGGCGCTGGCCGTCGTAGTGGACGGCGCGGGCGTGGCGCTCGAGCCACTCGCGCCCGGCGCGGACGCGGTCGGCGTCGACGAGGTCGGCGCGGCGGACGATCTCCCACTGGTCGATCTCCTCGACGTCGACGCCGAACTGGCGGCGCCACTGGTCGGTGTTGGCGACCGCGGTGTTCATGCCCATCGAGCGGCCCCCGATGCGCCCGAACGTCGCGCCGCGCAGCGCCCCGGCGGCGCCGGCGGCGCGGACGAAGCGCAGGATCCGGTCGCGGACGGCCGGGTCGGCCGGGTCGCCGTAGGCGCGCTCGTGGCGGCGGCCGACCTGGTCGAGCGCGCCGCCGGCGGCGAGCATCCCGACCATGCCCGGGTAGGCGGGGTCGATGTTGCTGAGCAGCAGCAGCGGCGCGTCGAGCTCGCTGGCGACGATCGCCGAGAAGTGCGGGAAGGCCCAGACGCAGTAGTGGAGGATGGCCGCGTCGACGCCGGCGGCGGCCAGCGCGCGGGCCTCGCGGACGGCGGCGTCGCTGTCGGTGACCGGGGCGGCGACGGCGACGACGTCGTGGCCGGCGTCGCGGAGGACGGCCTCGACCGCGGCCTGGGCGGCGCGCACGTGGGCGTCGGTGTCGCCGGCCACGTAGGGGCGGCCGTCGGAGAGGCTGATGAGTCCGATTCGGGTCATGGGCGCGGTAATCGTTTTCTCGGCGAGGGAAGAAAGAGCGGACCCAAGGTCCGCTGGCGGCGGTAATCGTTTTCTGCAACCCTAGAGCGGTGATCGGCGACACGTCAAGCGGGAACCGCACGGGACGCTCGCAGCGGCCCCCGCGGCGGCCGACGATCCGCGACGTCGCGAGCGCCGCGGGCGTCTCGACGGCGACGGTGTCGCGCGTGCTCAACGGGGCGCGCAGCGTCGACCCGGAGCTGGCCGACCGCGTCCGGGCCGCCGTCCGCGACCTCGGCTACCGGCCCAGCGGGGTCGCGCGCAGCCTGCGCCGCCGGCGCACGACGGTCCTGTGCCTGATCATCTCCGACATCCGCAACCCGTTCTTCACCGACGTCGTGCGGGGGATCGAGGACCACGCGAGCGCGGCCGGCTACTCGCTCGTCCTCTGCAACGCCGACGAGGACGTCGACAAGGAGGCCGCCTACCTCGACCTCGCGGTCGCCGAGCGGATGGCCGGCGTCATCATCTCGCCCTCGTCGACGCGGACGCGGCTGGCGCCGCTGCTGGAGCGCGGGATCCCGGCCGTCGCGATCGACCGCCGCGTGCAGGACCCCGTCGACGCGGTCGTCGTCGAGTCGACCCAGGCTAGCCGCGAGGCGACCGCGCACCTGCTCGCCGCCGGCTACCGGCGCGTCGCGTGCGTGACCGGCCCCGACGACGTGACGACCGCCAACGAGCGGCTGGCCGGCTGGCGGGCCGCCCACGCCGGCGCGGGCGTGGCCGTCGACGAGGCGCTCGTGCGCCGCGCCGACTACATGGAGGGGGGCGGGCAGGCCGCCGCCCGCGAGCTGCTCGCGCTCGACGCGCCGCCCGACGCGTTCTTCGTCGCGAACGGGCTCATGGCCGTCGGCGTCCTCGCCGCGCTCGAGGAGGCGGGGCGGACGCTGCCGCAGACCGGGCTCGTCTGCTTCGACGACCCGTCGTGGGCGCGGCTCATGCACCCGGCGCTGACCGCCGTCAGCCAGCCCACCTACGAGCTGGGGCGGCGCGCGGCCGAGCTCGTCGCCGCCCGCATCGACGGCTCGACCGCGCCCCCGCAGGAGGTCACGCTCGAGCCGCAGCTGCGCGTGCGCGACAGCTCGACCGGCCCGGCGTAGCGGCGGCGCTCAGGCCTCGGCGCCGAGGGGGCGGAACCAGCGGTCCGGCGGGTGGTGCCAGGGGCGGTCGTCGCGCCCGACGCGGATGTCGGCGACGACGATCTCCTCCGCCTCCGGCCCGTACGGCCCCTCGGCGATGATCCCGTCGGGCCCCATGAGCAGCGAGCAGCCGATGCACTTGCGCCCGGCCCACGGCCCGTCGGGGATCCAGCCGACGTTCGAGACCCCGGCGATGTAGAGGTGGTGCTCGCGGCAGACCGGCCCGTAGGCGTTGCGCCACAGGTCGCCGTAGGGCTGGACGTCCTGGTCGTGGTCGCCGGGCACGGCCCACGCCGACGGCGACAGGATCAGCTCGGCGCCCATGAGCCCGAGCGTCCGGGTGACGACCCGGTCCTCGGCGAACGCGTCGGCGCAGATCATGAGCCCGACCCGTCCGAGCGCGGTGTCGGCCACGCCGAGGCGGTCGCCGACGGCGTAGAACGGGTGCCCGATGTCGAGCTCGTTGATCTTGCGGTGATGGAGGAGGATCTCGCCGGCCGGGTCGATGAGCACGGCGGCGTTGTAGACGCGGTCGCCGGCGCGCTCGACGACGCCCGAGCACAGGTGGACGCCGTGCTCGCGGGCGGCGGCGCGCAGCGCCTCGACGGTCTCGCCGCCGGGGACCGGGTCGGCGAGCGCCGCGGCCGACGGGTCGGTCCAGCCCAGCGGGAAGCACTCGGGCAGCACGACGACGTCGGCGCCGCCGGCGGCCGCGCGGGCCACGAGGCCGAGCCCGTGGTCGAGGTTGCGCTCGCGCTCGCCGCCGGCGAGGTGCGCCTGGACCATCGCGATGCGGACGCTGCGCCGGCCGTCGCCCGCACCGTCCGCGGTAATCGTTTTCTCGGGTACGCGGCGGGTTCTACCGGCGCGCGCGGCCCCCCGCCAACCGCCGGCCCCCCCAACACCCGGGTATTTTAAAAAAAAA
>JADGIB010000213.1 GCA_019683665.1 Solirubrobacteraceae bacterium | reverse complement strand
CCGCCGCGCCTGCCGCGCGACGAGGCCCCGACCGGGATCGTCGGGGCCGAGACCGCCGCCGGCCGCGCGGCGGTGACGGCGGCGGCCGAGGACCCGACCGCGGTCGCCCCCGCGCCCGCGCCGGCCGCCGAGGCCGAGGAGATCGTCACCGGCGCCGACGAGGCGATCCGCGTCCTGTCGGGCCGCCGCCGGCCGCGCCACCGCCCCGAGGACGAGCCCGAGCCGACGGTGCTGGCCCCGGGCGCGACCCGGATCGGGGCGCGGGCGATCGCGGCCAGCCGCCCGGCGACCCCGCGCCGCCGCGGGATCGAGCCGCAGCGCATCGCCGCGCTCATCGCGCTCCTCGTCGCGATCGCGGCGTTCGTGGTCGTCGTCGTCCTGCGCGTCGGGCTGTGAGCCCGGGCTAGCCCTCGACGACGGCGAGCGCGTCGATCTCGACCCGCATCCCGCCGGCCAGGCCGACGAAGACCGTCGTCCGCGCCGGGTACGGCGGCGTGAAGACCTCCTCGAAGACCGCGTTCATCGCCGGGAAGTCGTCGGGGTCGGCGAGGAACACCCCGCAGCGGACGACGTCGTCGAGCGTCGCGCCCGACGCCTGCAGGACGGCCTCGACGTTGCGCAGGCAGCGGCGCGTCTGCTCGGCGACGTCGGCCGGCAGCTCCCCGGTCACCGGGTCGTGGCCGCCCTGCCCAGCGGCGTGCACGATCGGGCCGATCCGCACGCTCTGCGAGTAGGCGCCCGCGGGCGGCGGGGCGAGATCGGTCCGGCCGGCGTGACGTGGCATCGCGTCCTCCCCTCTCCTGGTTCGTGGACGCCGGTGAGGGTGGCAGGCGCGCCGGTCGCCGCCGCCCGCTGGGGCGGCGGGACGCCGGTCAGCGCGGCAGCCGCGGGGCGATGATCCGGTAGGCCTTCAGCCCCAGGCCGAGGCGCTCGCGGTCCTCGGACTGCATCGGGTCCAGGCCGGTCAGCTCCTTCACGCGGTCCAGCCGGTAGGCGACCGTGTGGCGGTGGGCGTAGATCGTCGCCGCGGTCGCGTTCATGTTGCAGTTCTGCTCCAGGTAGGCCTCGAGCGTCCCGACGAGGTCGGTCCGGTACTGGTCGTCGTAGCGGACGATCGGGGCGACCGTGTCCTCGTAGAAGGAGCGGACCTCCTCGGGGTGGGAGGCGAGGACGCGGAACAGGAGCCGGTAGGTGCCGGTCCCGATGTCCTCGGCGATCGGCGCGTCGGACTGGCGCAGGACGTCGAGGACGAGCTCGGCCTCCTGGATCGCGCGCGACAGGTCGGCCGGGTCGGCGTAGAACGACGACACGCCGACGGTCCCGTGGCGCTGGAGGCGGGTGGCGAGGCGGCGCGCCGCGTCGAGCGTCCGCTCCGGCGCGTCGTCGCCGCCGATGGCCGGCAGCAGCGCGTAGACGCGCTGGTCGTCCATGTGCTGGGCCAGCGCGCCCGGGTGCTCGCCGGCGATCGTCGCGACGACGTGGCGCGGCCGGTCGGTCGTCAGCTCGGCGCAGAGGATGACGGCGCCGCGCGACAGGTCGCAGCCCAGGCGCCCGGCGCGGCGCACGACCTCGCGCGGGTCGAGGTCCGGCCGCGAGCGCAGCTCCTCCAGCAGCGAGCCGCGGAGGTTCTGCTCGACCTCCTCCTTGGCCTCCTCGACGGCGACCTCGGTCAGGGCGGCGACCGCGGCGAGGTGGAGGAACTCGGCCGCGTCGGGGGACGGCTCGCCCGGGCCGGCCAGCAGCGCGACGATGCCGATGACGTCGTCGCCGGAGGTGATCGGGGCCTCGGCGACGAGGCGCTCCGGCAGCGGCGACGGGCGGTCCTTCACCCGGTCGGTCGCGTAGCGGCGCAGCGGCCCGATGTCGGCGTCCTCGGGATGGGCGACGGCGACCGCCAGCCGCGGGACGAGGATCGCGACCGGGCCGCCCGCCGCGCCGGAGGCGAGCTGCGCCACGCGCCCGAGCCCTTCGCCGCTCAGCACGGCGTCGACCATCTGGAGGTGGATCTCGCGCAGGCGAGTCACGAGGCCGGCAGACTCAGGCTGAAGTTGAGGTTCAGGCATCGCTCGCAACCAGGGAGGGAGAGGCGGTGGGGCCGGGGCCGCCGGGGGGGGGGGGGGGGGGGGCCCCCCCCCCCCCCCCCCCCGGGCGATCCCACGGCGTGGTGGTCAGGCCGACGTGGCCGCGGCCGCGTCGGGGTGCGCTTGCAGGATCTCCTCACCGGACTCGCCGGTGCGGACCCGGTAGGCCTGCTCGACCGGCAGGACGAACACCTTGCCGTCGCCGACCGCGCCCGTGCGGCCGTGCTTCAGCACCGTGTCCACGATCGTCTGCACGTCCCCGTCGGAGACGACGCACTCGATCTTCACCTTCGGCCGCAGGTAGTTGGTCAGCTCCGCGCCGCGGTAGCGCTCGGTGATCCCCTTCTGCCGGCCGGAGCCCTTGACCTCCGTGATGGAGATCGACGGGAACCCCAGCTCGAGCAGCTCCGTCCGGATCGGCTCGAACGCCTCGTGCCGCACGTAGGCGACGACCATCTTCATGCTGTGACCTCCTGGGTGGTCGGGGCGACGCCCGGAGACGGCGTCCTGGTCGAGAGCGCACCGTAGCCCTCGAGCTCGGGCGCCGGGATGAACTGCTCCGGGTACCCGTACATGCCGTGCTCGGTGATGTCGAGACCGGCCGCCTCGACCTCCTCGGAGACGCGGAGCCCGATCGTCGCCTTGATGATCGCGAAGGCGATGAGCGACAGGACGAGCACCGTGATGAACGTCAGCGCGACCGCGGCCGCCTGGACGCCGAGCTGCTCGAAGCTGCCCGAGTACCACAGGCCGTCGGTGCCGACGCCGAGCGACTCGACGAGGCGCGGCGACGCCCAGATGCCGCAGGCGAGGGTGCCCCAGATGCCGGCCAGGCCGTGCGCCGACAGGGCGCCCACCGGGTCGTCGAGCTTCTTGTCGATCGCCAGGACGCCGGCGACGACGATGAGGCCGCCGATGAAGCCGATGATCGGCGCGGCCCACATCTCGACGTAGCCGCACGGCGCGGTGATCGCGACGAGACCGGCGATCGCGCCGTTGCCGATCATGCCGACGTCGAGCTTCTTCGTCAGCGCGTAGATGAGCGCCGTGGCGCCCAGCACGCCGCCGACCGCGCCGAGGTTCGTGACGGCGATGACCTCGGCCATCCCGCTCCCGGCGGTCCCGAGCGTCGAGCCGCCGTTGAAGCCGAACCAGCCGAGCCACAGGATGAGGACGCCGAGGCCGAACAGCGGCATGTTGTGGCCCGGGATCGCCCGCGGGCGCCCGTCGGGGCCGTACTTGCCGCGGCGCGGCCCGAGCAGCAGGACCGCGGCGAGCGCGCCGGTCGCGCCCGTGAGGTGGACGATCGACGAGCCGGCGAAGTCCTGCACGCCGCTGCCGATCTCGGCGAAGAGGCCGCCGCCCCAGCCCCAGTGGGCGATGAGCGGGTAGATGATGCCCGCGAAGACGATCGCGAACGCGATGTAGGCGGCGAACTTGATCCGCTCGATCGTGGTGCCCCAGACGATCGCCAGCGAGACGCAGACGAACATCGTCTGGAAGATGAAGAAGCCGACGTCGGCCGAGCCCGCCGACTCGCCGGACAGGTCACGGCCGAACTGGAACAGGAAGCCGGTCTCGCCGGCCAGCCATCCACCACCGCCGAACGCGATGGCGAAGCCGATGACCCACCACATGATCGAGGCGATCGAGAAGTTCACGAGGATCTTGGCGATCCCCATGCCGGCGTTCTTGCCGCGCGAGAAGCCGATCTCCAGGAACGCGAAGCCCGCCTGCATGAAGAACACGAGGGCGGTCGCGACCATGATCCAGGTCGTGTTCAGCTCGTCGGTGAGCGCACCGACGCGCTGGGACAGGCTGTCGAGCGTCGTCTCTTCCTGCGCCAGCGCGGTGGCCGGCAGGAGCAGCGAGGCGAGCACGCCGAGTGCGGCGGCTCGTCCCCATCGGGGGTGAGGCATGGACCCTCCTGAACTCGTTGTCGATCCGCCGGTGATGCTCGACGACGGCCCGGGAGCGGTCATTGGACCGGTGTCGAAAGATCGAGCGACCCGCCTTGTCCACCCGGTACACCGGGGTTGGCCCGGGGTGCGAAACCCGCCCGCGCATGTTTATCCACGCGGATAAGGTCGGCGTGGCCCTACGCGCGTAGGCTCGGCGCCACGCTCCGAATCCGACGCGAACTTCCGAGGAGGAACCCCTCACTCATGCCCGCCCCGAGGACCCGCCAGCACAACGTCACCGCCGCGCAGTGGGCGGCGAACGGCGCGCTCGGCGCCCCTGTCCTGTCCGAGTCCATCGACTACTACGGCGAGAACGTCTTCTCGCCGGCCGTCCAGAAGAAGTACCTGTCGCCGGAGACCTACGCGCGCCTGCAGAAGGCGGTCGCGCACGGCGAGGGGCTCGACCTCGACCTCGCCAACGAGGTCGCCGCCGCGATGAAGGCGTGGGCGCTGGAGAAGGGCGCCACCCACTACACGCACTGGTTCCAGCCGCTGACGGGCCTCACGGCCGAGAAGCACGACTCGTTCTTCGACCCGCAGCCGGACGGCACCGCCCTGACCGAGTTCAAGGGCAAGGAGCTCATCCAGGGCGAGCCGGACGCGTCGTCGTTCCCGACCGGCGGCATCCGCGCCACGTTCGAGGCCCGCGGCTACACGGCGTGGGACCCGACGTCGCCAGCGTTCATCATGGAGAACCCGAACGGGGCGCTGCTCTGCATCCCGACGGCGTTCGTCTCCTGGACCGGCGAGGCGCTCGACCAGAAGATCCCGCTCATCCGCTCGATGGACGCGCTGTCGCGGGTCGCGGTCCGCGCCTGCAGGCTCCTCGGCGTCGAGGCCGACCACGTCTTCACGACGGTCGGGCCCGAGCAGGAGTACTTCCTCGTCGACGAGCAGTACTTCTTCGAGCGCCCCGACCTCGTCAACACCGGCCGCACGCTGTTCGGCGCCAAGCCGCCGAAGGGCCACGAGCTCGACGACCACTACTTCGGGTCGATCCCCGAGCGCATCCTCGCCTTCATGATGGAGGCCGAGCGCGAGCTGCAGCGCCTCGGGATCCCGGTGAAGACGCGCCACAACGAGGTCGCGCCGAACCAGTACGAGATCGCGCCGATCTTCGAGACCTCGAACGTGGCCTCGGATCACCAGCAGCTCACGATGCAGATCCTGCAGAACACGGCCCGCAAGTACGGCCTGGTCTGCCTCCTGCACGAGAAGCCGTTCGCCGGGGTCAACGGCTCGGGCAAGCACAACAACTGGTCGATGGGGACCGACACCGGGGTCAACCTGCTCGACCCGGGCGACACGCCGCACGAGAACATCGTCTTCCTGTTCTTCTGCGCGGCGGTCATCCAGGCCGTCAACAAGCACCAGGCGCTCCTGCGCGCGTCGGTCGCCAACGCCGGCCAGGACCACCGCCTCGGCGCGAACGAGGCGCCGCCGGCGATCATCTCGATCTTCCTCGGCGCCGAGCTGACGAAGGCGTTCGAGGCGATCGAGACCGGCCGGACGGAGGGCGCGTCGGTCAAGGAGACGCTCGAGCTCGGCACGCCGCTGCTGCCGGTCCTGCCCAAGCACGGCGGCGACCGCAACCGGACCTCGCCGTTCGCCTTCACCGGCAACAAGTTCGAGTTCCGGGCGCTGGGCTCGTCGATGTCGCTGTCGCTGCCCAACACGGTGCTGAACACGATCGCCGCCGAGGCGATCGACGACCTCGCGTCGAAGCTCCAGGCCAGGCTCGACGGCGGCGCCTCGCTGAACGAGGCGGTGCTGGAGGTCGTCAAGGCGTCCTACGCCGCCAACAAGCAGGTCTGCTTCGACGGCGACGGCTACTCGGAGGAGTGGCACGAGGAGGCCGAGCGCCGCGGGCTCTACAACCTGCCCGCCACGCCCGACGCCCTCCCGTGGCTCACCCACGAGCAGACGGTGCGCGCGTTCGAGAGCTACAACGTCCTCAGCGCGCGTGAGCTCGAGGCCCGCCAGGAGGTCCTCACCGAGCAGTACGTCGTCAAGATCAACATCGAGGCCGAGACGGCGGCGAGCATCGCCCGCACCCAGATCATCCCGGCGGTGGTGCGCCACCTGACCGAGCTGAAGGCGGCGGGCAACGAGACCCTGATCGGCGAGTCCGAGGAGCTGCTCAAGGAGCTCGTCTTCGCCGTCCAGAAGCTCGAGGAGGTCAACGCCGTCCACGACGACGACACGATCGAGCAGGAGGCCCGCTACATGCTGGAGACGGTCATCCCCGCGATGAACGCCGTCCGCGAGGTGGCCGACAAGCTCGAGCGGATCGTCGCCGACGACCTGTGGCCGCTCCCGAAGTACTGGGAGATGCTCTTCATCAAGTAGGGGGTCCGGCACACGCCCGGCCGATGCGAGAGCCCCGCCGCCCCGCGGGGCTCTCGTCGTCTGCGGGGACGGGCGGTCGCCGGGGGGGGGGCCCGCGGCGGCCCGCCCGCCGCCGGCCGCGGGCCCCAGCACCACCGGCCGCCCC
>JADGIB010000212.1 GCA_019683665.1 Solirubrobacteraceae bacterium | reverse complement strand
TCAGTTGTGTATATGAGACAGTGGGAGGAGTTTCTGCATCACAGCCTGGCGTTGCGTCAGGCGGGTGCGGGGGAGGAGCCGGCGGTCGATCACGTGGCGTTCCGGGTGGCGTCGGAGGGGGATCTGGAGGCGCTGGCGGAGGAGTTCGGTCGGCGTGGGTGTCCGGTGCGGTGGCTGGAGGGTCAGCCGGGGTTGGGTCGGGCGTTGCGGGTGCAGGATCCGTTCGGGTTTCCGCTGGAGTTCTTCGCGCGCATGGATCAGGTGGAGCGTCACACGCAGGATTTCCATCTGCAGCGGGGGGCGCCGATCCTGCGGTTCGATCATCTGAACTTCCATGTGCCGGATCCGGAGTCGGCGTTTGTGTTCTGGCAGCAGTTGGGGTTTCGCTGCACGGAGTACATCTCGACCGATGGGGAGGATGAGCGGATCACGGGGGCGTGGCTGCGGCGCAAGCCGACCGTGCACGATGTCGCGTTGACGGCGGGGACGGGGCCGCGGCTGCATCATTTCGCGATGTGGCTGCCGGAGCCCGCCGCGGTGCTGCGTGTGTGTGATCAGCTGGCGGCGGCCGGGCACGTGGAGTGCATTGAGCGGGGTCCGGGCCGTCATGGGGTGTCGAATGCGTTCTTCGTGTATCTGCGCGATCCGGACGGGCATCGGATCGAGCTGTACACGTGCGACTACTACACGGGGGATCCGGACATCCCGCCGATCCGCTGGTCGGTGACCGATCCGCGGTGCCGGTCGTTCTGGGGCACCCGCGCTCCGGACTCGTGGTATGAGGAGTCCTCGCGGCTGCGGGATCTCGACGGGCGGCTGGTGGCGACCCGGCCGGCCGGGGTCGACGAGCGCACCGAGATCATGGCCTGACCACGACCCGGGGGGCGCGCCGCCGCCACACGGCGCGCCCCCGGCCGCCCGGTGCCCGGCCACGGCCGCCGCGCCCGGCCGTAGGATCCGCGCGAGGCCATGGCGTTCGACCTGCTGCAGGCTCCCGGGCACCTCATCCGCCGCGCGCAGCAGCGCCACACCGCGCTGTGGGCCGAGCTCGTCCCCGCCGAGCTGACGAGCGTCCAGTTCGCCGTCATCGCCGCCCTCGACGCGACGCCCGGCATCGACCAGCGCACGCTCGGCGCCCGCATCTCCTTCGACAGCTCGACGCTCGGCGAGGTCTGCGGCCGGCTCGTCGAGCGCGGCCTCATCGAGCGGCGCCGCGACCCCCACGACGCCCGCCGCAACCTGCTCTCGCTGACCGACGCCGGCCGCGAGGCGCTCGCCCGCGCCGTCCCCGCCGTCGACGCGGTCGGCGAGCGGCTGCTCGAGGGCCTCGACGACGAGGAGCGCCGCACGCTCCTGCGGCTCCTCGCGCACGTCGCCCGCGCCTGAGGTCCGGAGGGCGGCCCGCGTACGCGGCTCAGGTGACGGCGTAGAGGTCGTACTCGACGGCGGCGGCCGAGCGCATCGCGCTGGCGACGAACAGCCGCTCGGTCAGCCACGCGTACGCGCCGGTCGCCTCGAACCGGGCGGCGACGCGGAAGTAGTACTCGCGCGGGTCGACCTCCTCCCCGGCGGCCAGGCGCCGCATGACGGCCGGGTCGCCGCGACGGATCCCGCGGGTGGCGATGAGGATCTTCGCCCCGTCGTCGGTGGTGGCGCTGTAGCGCGTGTCGACGGTGATCGACCCGTCCGGGTGCAGGGGCGGCCAGGCGGCGCGGCCGTGGTCGATCGGCGCCCGCAGCCGCTCGCCGCGGATCGGCCCGCCGACGATCGCCACGAACCGGCGCTCGCCGTCGGGCCGCGGCCCGACGGACTCGATCGGGCCGAGGTCGACGTGGACGTGCGCCACGAGCTCGAGGCGCGGGGTCGGGATCGGCGGTCTCGTCGTCGGATCGGTCATGTCGCGGTGGTCGTGGTCAGGATGCCGGGACGGGCTCGTCGCCGGCCGGGCGCGGGAAGGCCGCGAACACGTCGGCGGCGGCGCGGTGGAACCCGCCCGGCTGGCCGGCGGCCTCGAACGTCGCCGCGATCTCGCGCATCTCGCCGACCCAGCGCCAGCCCTTGGCGGCCGCCGACGCGCCGGCGGCGGCGAGGCGGGCCTCGAGCTCGGGCTGGGAGCGGGCCCACTCCTCGTGGAGGGCGTCGTGGACGCCGAGCGCCGCGGCCGCGCGCTCGGCCGCCAGCAGGAGCGCGGCCGAGCCCTTCGTCCACGCGGCGTAGGCCATCTTCAGCGCCGACGCGGCCGTCGCGCCGTGGCCGTCGAGGACGCGCGCCTCCAGGGCGGTGCCGTCGAACAGCGCGGCGACGGCCCGGGCCGGGCCGGGGTCGCCCGACAGGTACAGGCGGGTCGTGCCGGGCCGCTGCGGCGGCGGGCCGACGATCCCCCCGTCGACGTAGGCAGGGCCGACCAGGTGGGCGATCTCCGCCGCCCGCTGGGGCGAGATCGCGTTCGCGTCGACGTAGATGCCGTCGAAGCCGGCGGCCGCCTCCGCGACCGACGCGGCGGCGTCGGGCGGGCAGATCGAGAGGACGACCGCGCTGCTGCGCAGGAGCGCGTCGAGGCTCCCGGCGTCGGTCAGGCCGGCCGCCCGCGCCCGGCTCGCGGTCGCGGCCGAGCGGCCGGCGGCGACCCACAGCACCTCGTGCCCGGCCTGCGCCAGCGCGGCCCCGACCGCCGCGCCCATCGCCCCGGGGTGCAGCACGCCGATCGTCGCCATGGCCGCCACGCTAGCGCCGCCGACAGGGGAGGTTCCTCCGGCGGCCGGGGAGGGATCTGCGGTGGGGAGATCCCTCCGGCCGCGTGGGGGAGAAAACCGCCGAACTGAGACACAAATGACTCAAAACGCTCAAGAATCGTCAGATGATCGATCCCCTGTGTGTCAATTCGGTGACACAACGCCCCCCATCTTCTCCGCACAATGCGGGCATCAGGGCCTGGCCGGATGTCGGGTCCGATGGGAGTTGAGAGAGACCGATGAGCCACGCAGCGAACGATGATGCGACGAGCCGGATCCGGGTCGTGCTCGCCGACGGCGACCGCCTGACCCGCCTGGCCGTCAAGGAGACGCTCCGCCGCCACGGCGCGTTCGTCATCGCGGCCGAGGCGGCGGACGGTGACGACGCCGTCCGCCTGGCCTGCCACTACCGCCCGGATCTCCTGGTGACCGAGGCGGTGCTCCCGCGACTGGACGGGCTCGAGGTGGTGGAGCGGGTGGCGCAGCGGGCGCCCGAGGTGCGCTCGGTGCTGATGATCCGCGACGACGACGACGAGGAGCTCGGCCTGGTCGCGCTGCGGCGCGGCGCCAGCGGCGTCGTCTGCAAGGCCGATCCGCCGCAGCGGATCGCCGAGGATCTGCTCGCCGTCCACGCGGGCGGCGCGGCGATCCCGCCGCGGCTGACGACCGCCGTGCTCGGCGAGCTGCGCCGGCTCCCCGAGCCGGGCAGCGGCCTGCGGCCCGTCCGCAGCCCGCTGACCGACCGCGAGTGGGAGGTCCTCGACCTCATGCTCGCGGGCGACAGCCCGGCCGAGGTCGCCGAGCAGCTCGTGCTCACGCGCGACACCGTCGCCAGCCACGTGAAGAACATCATGCGCAAGCTCGACGTCCACTCGCGGGACGAGCTCCTCGAGGCCGGGCGCCGGATGCTGGAGCCGGTCGCCGCCTGAGCGGCGGCCGGCACCGGCCGGATCGCCCGCACAGCGGCTGGTAGGTTGCCGGGGATGGCCGACGCCACGACCTCCGCCCACCTGGCGCCCTCGCTCGTCTACGTCGTCGGGCGGGTCAACCAGGGCGTGCGCCGCGAGCTGCGCAAGGCGCTCGCCCCGCTCGGGCTGAGCGTGCCGGAGCTGACGGCGCTGTCGGTCCTGCGTGCGCGGCCCGGGCTGTCGAACGCCCAGCTCGCCCGCCGCTCGCTGACGACCCCGCAGTCGATGAACGAGGTCGTCGCCGGGCTCGAGGCGCGCGGCCTCGTCAAGCGGACGGTCGACCCGTCGCACGGGCGGATCCTGCGCACCGAGCTGACGCCGGAGGGCGAGCGGCTCCTCGAGGCGGTCGACCCGGTCGTCGACGCGCTCCAGGACGAGATGCTCGCCGCCGTCCCGCCCGAGCACCGCGACATCGTGCTCGAGGGCCTGATCGCCTGCATGCGCTCGCTGCGCGACCGCTGACGGCGCCGGCCGGCGCGGCTGCTACTGCGCGCGCTCGCGCGCGGGCTCCCAGTGGCGCAGCGCGTCGCGGACGTGGCGCTCCATGAGCGCCGCCGCCCGGTCGCCGTCGCGCGCGGCGATCGCGGCCAGGATCGCGCGGTGCTCGGCGACGTCGCCGTCCTGCCAGTGCGGGGCGGCGCGGCGCTGGGCGAGCAGGCGCCGCCCGACCTCGATGAGCCACAGGTTCTCGATCGTCGTGACCAGCTCGCGATTCTGCGTCGCGCGCGCGACGCCGACGTGGAACTCGCGCGACGCGTCGTGGACGTCGACGGCGGTGCGGGCGGCGGCCTCGCGCTCGACGCACGCCTGGAGGTCGGCGAGGTCGGCCTCGGTCGCGCGCTCGGCGGCCAGGCGCGCGGCCCCCGGCTCGAGCAGGAGGCGGACCTCGAGGCGGTTGAGGACGTCGTCGAGGTGGAGCTCGGCGACGCGGAAGCCCCGGTTGTCCTGGAACTCGACGAGCCCCTCGCCGGTCAGGCGGCGCAGCGCCTCGCGGACCGGGGTGCGGGAGATGCCGAGGCGCTCGGCGAGCTCGACCTGGCCGAGGCGGGTGCCGGGCGCGACCTCGCCGTTGAGGATGAGCGCGCGGATCCGCTCGTAGGCCTGCGAGACGACGGACGCCGCCTGGATCGGCTGCATCTGCAGGTCGGCGTCGAGCTCGGTCATGGCGGCCGCATCCTACCGGTTGACATGGAGACTGTCGAATGGATACATTCGCCGCATGAGCGACGCCGGCCCCGCCGTGCGGGTGCTCCGCGACGGCGAGCCCACCTGGGCCCGCCTCGCGAAGGGAGAGGTCGTGTTCGCCGACGGCGCCCGTGCCGCCGAGGCGGACGTGCGCTTCCTCGCGCCCGTGCAGCCCTCGAAGATCCTCGCCGTCCACCTGACGTACCGCAGCCGCGTCGAGGAGTACGCGGCGCGCATCCCCTCCGCGCCCTCGTACTTCCTCAAGCCGCCGAGCACGCTCAACGGCCACCGCGGCGAGCTGCGCCGCCCCCGCGGCGCGCGCTTCCTCAACTACGAGGGCGAGCTGGCCGTCGTCATCGGCAAGCGGATGAAGGGCGTCCCCGAGGACGAGGCCCTCGACCACGTCGCCGGCTACGCGCCCGCCAACGACGTCGGCCTGCACGACTTCCGCCACGCCGACCGCGGCTCGATGCTGCGCGTCAAGGGCCAGGACGGCTTCCTGCCGATCGGGCCGGCGCTCACGCCCGCCGACCGCTTCGACCCCACCGACTTCACGCTGCGCACGATCCTCAACGGCGAGGTCGTGCAGGAGGCGACCGCCGACGACCTCCTCTTCCCGGTCGCCTACCAGCTCGCCGACCTCTCCCGGCTCATCACGCTCGAGCCCGGCGACGTGCTCCTCACCGGCACGCCCGCCAACTCGCGCCCGATGGAGCCGGGCGACGTCGTCGAGGTCGAGATCGACGGCCTCGGCCGTCTCACGAACACCGTGGTCGACTGGGACGTCGACCTGTCCGGCCCGGGCGAGCAGCTCGAGGTCTCCCCGAACACGTTGCACGTCGCGCTTGCCATCCCCGAGGACGAGGCGGAGCGCATGGTCCAGGAGGAGCAGGTCCCGTGATCAAGGTCATCGTCGACATGAACCTGTGCCAGAGCCACGGCGAGTGCGTCTACGCGGCGCCCGGCGTGTTCGAGCTCGGCGACGACGACGTGCTGCGCTGGCAGGAGGAGGTGGACGAGTCCCGCCGCGAGGAGCTCGAGGAGGCGGTGAACGTCTGCCCGATGATGGCGATCCGCCTGGAGGGCTGAGCGTGCGGCTGGTCGTCGTCGGCGCGTCGCTGGCCGGCCTGCGGGCCGCCCGGGCCGCGCGCGGCGCCGGGCACGACGGCGAGCTCGTGGTCGTCGGCGCCGAGCGCCACCCGCCCTACACGCGCCCGCCGCTGTCGAAGGAGCTGCTCGCCGGCGTGCAGGAGGCCGACGCGTGCGCGTTCCCCTGCGACGACCTCGACGTCACCTGGCGCCTGGGCGAGCCCGCGACCGGGCTCGACCTCGCCGCCCGCGAGGTGGTCCTCGAGGGCGGCGAGCGGATCGGCTTCGACCGGCTCGTCATCGCCACCGGCTGCCGGGCGCGCGAGTGGACCGGGCCGGGCGCCGGCCTCGACGGCGTCCACACGATCCGCGACCTCGACGACGCGCTCGCGCTGCGGGCCGCGCTCACCGCCGAGCCGGCGCCGCGCCTGGCCGTCGTCGGCGCCGGGTTCGTCGGCTGCGAGGTCGCCGCGGCCGCCCGCGCGCTCGGCCTCGACGTGACGCTCGTCGACGTCGCCCCGCTGCCGATGCCCGCGCTCGGGCCGCTGCTCGGCGAGCACTGCGCGCGGA
>JADGIB010000211.1 GCA_019683665.1 Solirubrobacteraceae bacterium | reverse complement strand
GCTAGCGCGCGACCGCGCCCCGCATGAGCGCGTCGACGATCGACAGGCCGGGCGGCGCGCCCGTGTCGGGGTGCGCGAACCCGAGCAGCCGGAAGCCGAGGCCGGCGGCCGCGTACTTCGGCTCCTCCTGGTAGCCGTCGGCGCCGTCGCCGGACAGGTAGGCGTCCCCGCCGGCCGCCCTCACGAGGTGGATGAGGAGGTCGGTCCCGGCCGCGTCGGACGGCGGCAGCTCGGACTGGCGCACGAGCTTGTGGGCGTGCTCGGGGGCGAGGCGCCGGATCGCGTGCTCGTTGAGCACGGCGATCCGGTCGGTCTCGTACTCGAGCAGCTCGCGCACCAGCGGCATCGTCTCCTCGAACCGCGGCGCCCGCGCGTAGTTCATCTCGATCGTCCGCAGCGCCTTGCGCCGCCACGGCTGGCGGTCGTCGATGCGCACCTCGCGGATCCGCTGCACGCCCTCGCGCACGATCGGCACCGTCAGCCACGCGGGCTGGCCGCCGATGAGGAGCTGGACCCGGTTCGTGTACGTGCCGCGCGAGGTGCGCGGGAACTGGACGTCGTCGAGGAGCACGAAGCGGTCGGCCTGCGCGAGCTTGGCGAAGAACCCCAGCCAGGGCAGGAAGTTCGGCTGGTGGCAGGCGACCCAGGTCGTCGCCATCAGGCGCCGCCCGCGGCCGCGTCCTGCTGCGCCAGCACGGCCTTCTGGTCGTCGGTGGCCAGCTCGTCGATCGTCGTGCCCAGCCGCGCGGCCTGCTCGGCGAGGATCGCGCGCAGCGGCCGGCCCGACCACAGCGTCGGGTGGGTGAGGAACTGGATGCGCCCGGCGGTGCGCAGCTCGTGCTCGGGGTCCTTGCCGCGCCAGTTCTGGTTGGAGTCGCTCAGGTACGAGATCTCGGTGAAGAAGCGCGGCGCGTACGTGTTCACGCGGTCGCCGAGGTCGAGGTGGCCGACCGGGCGCACGCCCGGCATGTGGAAGGAGACGACCCGGATCGGGGTGTCGTAGCGCTGCTCCAGCAGCGTCGCCTCGCGCTCGACGCCCTCGAGCACCTCGTCGTCGGAGGCCATCCGGCTGGAGTCGAAGTGCAGGCCGAGCTCGTGGCCGTCGTCGAGGAGCGCGGCGACGGCCCGGTCGGCCTCGTCGTCGAGCGCGTAGAACGGGGTGCGCACCTGCAGGCAGTACGTCGCGACCTTCCCCTGCTCGGCCTCGATCCGCGACATCGGCTCGATCCAGCGCGGCCGGTCGTCGATGTCGTGGCGCAGGAGCATCGCCCGCTCCGGCAGCTCGTCGGTGAACCGGTACGTCGGCGGGCCGAGCGCGATCAGGCGCCCGTACGCCTCGAACGTCATCGCGGTGTGGGGGAGCGTCACGGCGCCGCGCCCGACGTCACCGCCGCCGGGCGATGATCGTGATCCCCGACTGGTGGATGTGCTCGTGCTCGACCTCGAGGCCCGCCTCGTCGCACCACCGGCGCACCTCCTCCTCCGTCTGGCGGAACGCGAACTTCGGCGCGTACCAGTCGAAGTTGATGTGGTGCATCTCGCCGAACGTCATGTCCGGGTCGTAGTAGGCCTTCGCGATGTCGTAGTAGAAGAACCGCTGGAGGTCGACGCGGCCCGCCTTGATCCCGAGCAGGTCGATGTCCTCGGGGATCTCGATCTCGACGTTCAGCTCCCCGAGCGCGATGCCGAGCTTCGTCAGCGGCTCGAGCGCCTTCCACGCCTCCTCCGGCGTCATCTCCTGCAGCCGCGCCCGGATCGCGTCGTCGGTGAACTCGCGGATGAGCGACTTGCGCCGGTAGACGTAGAACAGGATCCGCCCGCCCGGGCGCAGGAGCGGCGCGACCGCCTTCAGCGCCCCCTCGGTCGAGTCCGTGTGGTGGAGGACGCCCTCGGCGAAGATGACGTCGACGCTGCCGGGCTCGAGCGGCAGCTTGCGCAGGTCGGCCTGCATGAACTCGGCGTCGTGGAGCCCGGCCTCGCGGAAGCGCCGCCGCGCGACGGCGACCGCGGGCGTGAGGTCGACGCCCAGGTAGCGGATGCGGTCGCCCATCGGGCCGAACACCTCCAGGCCGGACACGCCGGCGCCGCAGCCGACGTCGAGGACGAGCGGCCGCTCGCCGTACTCGTCCCACCACGGGGCGTCGGCGACCCGCCCGTAGCGGGACTCCAGCCACCCGCGCATGAGCTCGAGCGCCTTCGGCCTCGTGAACGTGTCCTCCTGCGTCCACTTGTAGCCGAACATCTCCCGCGTGGCGGCCTGGTCGTCGGACACGTCCTGGGTCACTCGCGGGATGCCGTCGCGGACGACGATCTCGCGCCCGCGCACATGCACCGACTCGCCCTCCTCGAGGCCCTCGACCCCGAGGAGCGCGGTCAGCCAGGTAGTCGTGACGGTGTCCATGGCTGGCCGCAGGGTACTTGCGCCTCCCGCCGGCGCGGCGCATGATGGGGGGCGTGGGAGACGACGACGACGCGCGCGCGTGATCACCCTCGAGCCGCTGCGCGACGAGGACTCCGACACCCTCTTCGCCTGGATCAACGACCGCGAGCTCGTGGAGCAGAGCGCGACGTTCCGGCCCGTCTCGCGGGCCGAGCACGACGCCTGGTTCCGCCGCGTGACCGACCCGGCCCGCGACGACGTGCTCATCTGCGCGATCCGCGAGGACGGCCGGCTCGTCGGCACCTGCCAGCTGCTCGTCGACGGCGACGAGGCCGAGCTGCGCATCCGCATCGGCGCGGCCGACGCGCGCGGGCGCGGGCTCGGCACCGAGGCGGTGCGGGCGCTGCTGCGCGTCGCGTTCGAGGAGCGCGGCCTGCGGCGCGTGTGGCTGCAGGTCTTCGCCCACAACGCGCGCGCGATCCGCGTCTACGAGAAGACCGGGTTCCGCCGCTGCGGCGAGCTCGCCGGCGGCCGGACGCTGCTGATGGAGCGCCTCGCGGGCTGACCCGCGCGCGTCACGCCGGGCGGCCCGGGCAGCGCGGCCGCTTGCACACGGCCGGCGCCGCCGGGCGCTCCCAGCGCGAGCGCGCGCGGCCCCGGGGGCACGGCGCGGGCCGGCAGGGCGTCCGCCGCTCCTTCGACGGGCGCCTCATCCGATCATCTCCCGCGCCGGCCCGCCGGGCACGAACATCGGCAGGCAGTCCGCCTCGGGCGCGATCGCGACCCGCAGCAGCGCCGGGCCCGGCTCGTCGAGCGTCTCGCGCAGCGCGTCGTCGACCTCGTCGGGCGCGTCGACCGAGCGCGCCGCCACCCCGAAGCCGCGCGCGACGAGCTCCCAGTCGAGCGTCGCCAGGCCGCTGGCCGCCCGCCGCCCGTCCCAGAACAGGTCCTGCTGCTGGCGCACCATCCCGAGCGCGGCGTTGTCGAGCAGGATCACCTTCACCGGCAGCTCCTCCGCGACGGCGGTCGCCAGCTCCTGGAGGTTCATGAGCAGCGACCCGTCCCCGCTCACGCACACGACGGTCGCGTCCGGGTGGGCGGCCTGGGCGCCGAGCGCGGCCGGCAGGCCGAACCCCATCGCGCCCAGCCCGCCGGAGGTCAGCCACCGCCGCGGCGCGTCGAAGCGCAGCCGGTTGGCCGCCCACATCTGGTGCTGGCCGACGTCGGTCGTGACGATCGCGCCGCCGTCGAGCAGCGCCTGGAGCGCGTCGAGCGTCGCCTCCGGGTCGATGACGCCGTCGCCGTGCTCGGCCGGGCGCGCGATCGGGTGCTCGGCCCGCCACGCCTCGATCCGCGCCCACCACGGCGCGAGGCGGCCGGGGTCGGGCGCCAGCGCGGCCAGCTCGCGGGCGATCCCGGCCAGCGCCCGGCGGGCGTCGCCGACGACCGGCACGTGCGCCTCGACGTTCTTGCCGATCTCGGCGGCGTCGACGTCGACGTGGACGATCCTCGCCGCGGGCGCGAACGCCGACAGGCGGCCGGTGACGCGGTCGTCGAAGCGGGCGCCGACGGCGACGATGAGGTCCGCCTCGTCCATCGCCCAGTTCGCGACCCGGGTGCCGTGCATGCCGAGCATCCCCAGCCAGCGCGGGTCGGAGGCCGGGAAGGCCCCGAGGGCCATGAGCGTCGTCGTGACCGGCAGGTCGTGCTCGCGCGCCAGCGCGGTCAGCTCGGCCGACGCCTCCGCGTGGACGACCCCGCCGCCGGCGTAGAGGACCGGCCGCCGCGCCGCCGCGATCGCCGCCGCCGCGGTGCGCAGCTGCTTGCCGTTGGGGACGACGCGCGAGCGGTACCCGGGCAGGCGCGGCTCGCAGGCGGCGTCCGGCCGGGCCGGGCCCCTCGACGCGTCGGCCGGGACGTCGACGACGACCGGGCCGGGCCGCCCGGTGCGGGCGAGGTGGAACGCCTCGTGGATCGCCCGGGCGACGTCGTCGGGCCCCTCGACGGCGATCGAGTGCTTGACGATCGGGTGGGTGAGCCCGATGACGTCGGTCTCCTGGAAGGCCATCGACCCCTGCAGCTCGGTCGACACCTGCGCGGTGACGAACACGGTCGGCACCGAGTCCATGTAGGCGTCGGCGATCGGGGTCGTGAGGTTCGTCGCCCCCGGGCCGCTGGTGACGAGCGCGACGCCGACGCGCCCGCTCGCCTTCGCGTACCCCTCCGCGGCGTGCCCGGCGCCGGCCTCGTGGCGGACGAGCACGTGGCGGATCGGCGACGCGTGGAGGGCGTCGTGGATGGCGAGCGAGGCGCCGCCCGGCATCCCGAAGACCGTGTCGACGCCCTCGCGGCGCAGCGCCGCGATCAGGTGGTCCGCGCCGCGCACGAGCGCCTCCGTTCAGCACGGGTGGGGACGACGGCGATGGGGGCGATGTCGAGTACGAGGAGGTCGTCGAGAACGCGCATGGAGCGCTCCTTTCGAAGGGGAGGACAGCGAGGTCGACGGCCGTGCGGAACGCGCCTGGGGCGCCCGGACGGCCTAGCGAATGCCGATGCGAGGACCGGCTACTCGCGCTACTCGCACGCCGCGACCGAGGCCCGCGAGGGCGCTCGGAAGTCGAAGCGGCGTGAGGTGACGCGCGGTCACGGTTCGCTGATGATACGCCCGCGCGGGCCGAGCGCCAAGCGCCGTTCGAGCGGTCAGCCCCAGGGCGACGGCTCGAGCGTCCCGGCCCGCAGCTCGCGGTAGATCCGGTCCCAGACCCGGGCGGCCTCGCGCGAGCCGTGCCACTTGACCGCGAACTCGCGCGAGCGGCGGCCGATCTCGGCCCGCTTCTCGGGGTGGTCCATGAGGTCGATCAGGACGTCGCGGACCGTCTCGGGCGTCGCGCTGACGACCGGCAGCTCCTCGGCGTACTGGGGCACCTCGCGGCGCATCTGCTCGAGGAACTGCGGGCTGATGTAGCAGACGACCGGCTTGCCGAGCATCATCCCCTCGCGCGCGGTCGCGCCGAAGAACCCGGCGGTGAGCATGTCGACGAACACGTCGGCCTGCGCCTGGTAGTAGCGCAGCTCGCGGTTCGGCACGTCCTTGAAGAAGAGCAGCTCGACGTCGCGGCCCTCGGCCTTGAGCTCGTCGACGAGCGGCAGGTAGACGTGCGTCGACTTCGTGTTGCGCATCGTCCCCGCCTGCGAGCGCGTGTCGGCGTTGCCGACCGAGTGGTAGATCTTGAACGTCTCCTCGCGCAGCCCGAGCCGGTAGTTGCTGGGGATGAGGAGGTCCGGGTGCCACAGGTCCTCGTCGAGGCAGTAGACCCACGGGTTCTCGTGGACGTTGGGCGCGACGTTGTGGTCGGCGCGGTTGCCGCCGAGGAGCGCGACGTAGTCGGCCAGCTCGTTGCGGACCTCGCCCCAGGCCAGGTTGCGCGCGTCCGAGCAGACGTCGGGCCGGTCGCGGAAGACGCAGTCGTCGCACGTCGGGTACCACGGCCAGGCCCGGAAGCTCGACTGCGACACCCCGTCGAGGCAGCCGTTCGTCGTGTAGACGATCGTCTTGCCCAGCCGCTTCAGCCAGCGGATCTCGTCGTACTCGCGGAAGCGGTGGGCGACGAAGTCGTGGATCGCGTCGCCGAAGCGCAGCCCGTGGGCGTTGGCGAAGTGGAAGACGTCGTACTCGCGGGCGGCCCGGGCGAAGAACGCGAGGTGGCGGGCGAGGTCGCGCCGGCTGCGCCCGACGAGCATCCGGTCCTCCCCGTGGTAGTGGCCCCGGTGGCCCGGGTCGATGTTCACGAGGTCGGCCTTCCAGCCGAGCTCGCGCAGGCGCCGGGACAGGTACCAGTGGTTGTAGTAGGCCTGGCCGACGAAGAGGACGGACGGTCGACGCACGGCGGCGCAGGCTAGCCGCCGGCGCCGCGGGGTAGGCGCGGCCGCATGGCCGCCCTCACCCGCTGGGTCCTCGCGCACCGGCGCCTCGTCGCCGGCGCGTGGCTGCTGCTCGCGCTCGCTGGGGCCGCCTCGACGACCCGGATCGGCGACGCGCTCGAGCGCCGCTTCGACGCGCCCGGCCGCGAGGGCTTCGAGGTCAACCGCGAGATCCTCGCCGCCACCGGCGCGGGCGGCGCGCTCACCCCGCTCGTGCTCGTCGCCGGCGACGGCGCCGGCGCCCCCGCCGCGGCG
>JADGIB010000210.1 GCA_019683665.1 Solirubrobacteraceae bacterium | reverse complement strand
ACTAGCCCGCAGCGACGGGCTCCGCGGCGGCGAGCGCCGCCGCGCTCACGCCGTGCCCGAGCGCGCCCGCTCCTCGTCGTGCGCGGCCTGCACCTGCGGCGCCAGCCCGCGCGGCATCCCGACGAGGGCGACGACGAACGCGACGGCCATGATCGCGGCCATGACGTAGAAGACCGTCTGGGTCGAGGCGGCGAAGTCGTGCTGGACGGCCTGGAAGAGGTGCGCGTGCTCGCCCGCGCCCTCGGCGAACCGGCCCGCGTCCCCGCCGCCGGTGCCGCTCAGCGCCTCGGCCACCCGGTCGGCGACCGACTTCGGCGCGCCCGCCTCCCCGAGCGTCTCCTCGATGTTCGCCTTGTTGCGCAGGATGAGGATCGTGCCGAGGATCGCCAGGCCGAGGCTGGAGCCGAAGTTGCGCACGGTCTGCGTGATCCCGGTGACCTCGCCGTAGGCGGTCTCGGACGCCCGGTTCAGCGCGTCGGTGCTGACCGGGGACAGGAGCAGGCCGATCCCGGCGCCGGCGATGACGATGTACGGCCACTGCGCGTCGAGGTCGAGGTCGGTGAGCTGCCGGGCCCACAGGAAGAACCCGACCGCGGCGACGAGGCAGCCGACGACGACCGGGATCCGGGCGCCGCGCGTGTCGAGCAGCCGGCCGCCGACCTGGGACGCCCCGGCGAACCCGCCGAAGAAGATCAGCAGGTAGAGGCCCGCGTTCGACGCGTCGTAGCCGAGCGCGATCTGCGAGTACATGCTCGCGAAGAAGAACAGCGGCACGAAGCAGGCCGACATCAGCAGCAGGACGGCGTTGTCGGTGCTGAAGCCGCGGTCGCGGAAGATCCGCAGCTGGATGAGCGGGTGCTCGGTCCCCAGCTCGACGCGGACGAACACGCCGAGCAGGACGATGCCGGCGACGATGCACAGCCACGTCGCCGCCGAGCCCCAGCCCCACACCGACGACTGCTGCAGGCCGAGCACGGCGAGGCCCATCCCGAGGCAGACGAGGACCGCGCCGCGCCCGTCGATCGGGGCCGGCTGGCGGCGGTCCTCCGGCCGCGCGCGCAGCGTCAGCACGATCGCGATGATCGCGACCGGGACGTTGATCCAGAAGATCGCCCGCCAGGTCCACTCGGTCAGGTAGCCGCCCGCGATCGGGCCCACCGACGTCAGCGCGCCGCTGATCGCGAAGAAGATCGCCAGCGCCTTGCCGCGCTCGCGGACGTCGAACGCGGCGACGACGATCGCCAGCGCGGCCGGGAACAGGAGCGCGGCGAAGGCGCCCTGGACGACGCGGAAGGCGATGATCCACGCCTCGCCGATGTCCCCGGTCGGGGTGGCGCCGCACAGCGCCGACGCGGCCGCGAAGCCGATGACGCCGATGAGCACGACGCGCCGGTGGCCGAAGACGTCGCTGAGCCGGCCGCCGAGCGCGAACAGCGCCGACAGGGCCAGCAGGTACCCGTTCACGATCCACTGCCCGCCGGTCGCCGAGAGGCTCAGATCCCGCTCCAGCTCGGGGATCGCGATCGCGACGATCGTCTGGTCGATGAACATCATCGCGACCGCGAAGATCATCGCCACGAGGACCAGCTCGCTTCGGCTCATCGATACGGCTCCCTCTCCGTCGTCAGCGGCGGGGAGTGTCGCGGATCGGGCGGACGCGTGCAGCCAGACCCCCGACCGCAACGCGCGCGGTCGTCGGGGTGTTGGAAGGGCAGCACCTCCGTTCCCCCGACCCAGGAGACACGAACGATGCGACATCGAACGCGCGCCGTCCTGGCGTGCGCGGCGGCCCTGCTCGCCGCTCCGGCCACGGCCTCCGCGGCCGAGCAGCTCGCCGGCGTGACCGAGGACAACACGCTCGTCCTGCTGCGCTCCGACAGCCCCGGCAACGTCCGCTACGCGGTCCCGATCAGCGGCCTGCCCGCCGGCGAGCGGATCGTCGGCCTCGACGTGCGGCCCGCGACCGGCGGCCTCTACGGCCTCGGCGCCAGCAGCCGCCTGTACCGCATCGACCTCGGCTCCGGCCAGGCGCGCGCGCTGGGCGACCCGTTCTCGCCGCTGCTCGACGGCACCCAGTTCGGGTTCGGGATCAACCCGGTCGCCGACGCCGGCCGCGCCGTCTCGAACAACCGCCAGAACCTGCGCCTGAACCTCGACAACGGCCGCGTCGTCCAGGCCGACGCCCTGCTGCAGTACGCGGCGGGCGACCCGGGCGCCGGCTCGACCCCGCAGGTCGTCGGCGCCGCGTACGCGAACCCGACCCCGGGCGCGACCTCGACGACGCTCTACGGCATCGACGCCGGCCGCGACGCCCTCGTCCGCCAGGACGGCGACGCCGGGACGCTGCACACGGTCGGCGCCCTCGGCGTCGACGTGAACGGCCCCGGCGGCTTCGACATCGCCGAGAGCGGCGTCGCCTACGCCGTCCTGCGCCGCGCCGGCCAGGAGGCGCCGGAGCTGTTCACGATCAACCTCCAGAACGGCGCCGCGACCCCCGTCGGCCCGGTGGCGACGAAGCCGGCGAGCACGGCGGCCGCCTCGCCGGTGACCGCGATCACCGCGCTCGGCCAGGTCGCCGACGACCGCACGCCGCCGAACGTCGTCATGGACCTGTCGAGCACGCTGCTGGAGTCGACGATGCTCGAGCGCGGCATCCCGATCAAGATCGCCTGCGACGAGGCGTGCTCGGTGTCGGTGACCGCGGAGGTCGACCACACCGGCCAGAAGCTCGGCACCGTCACCGGCGCCGTCGAAGGCGGCCCCGGCTCGGTCGACGTGTCGATCCCGCTCGACGCGACCGGCCGCCGGCTCGTCCGGGCCCGCGGGACGCTGCGCATGAGCGTCCAGGCGACGGTCCGCGACAGCGCCGGCAACGCGCGCACGACCGGGCGCGTCATCCGCAGCCAGACGCTCGCGCAGCGCGTCGGCCGCTGACCGCGCCGCGCCGCTCCGCCCGCGGGGTTCGCGCCTCGCGGGCGGATCGCGGCGGCGTCTCGCCGTAGACTCGGGCGCGTGACGTCCGACCAGATCCGCGAGACCTTCCTGCAGTTCTTCACCGAGCGCGACCACAAGCGACTGGCGTCGGCGTCGCTCGTGCCCGCCTCGTTCGACCCGTCGGTCCTGCTGACGACCGCCGGGATGCACCCGCTGAAGCCGTACTTCCTCGGCCAGGAGCGTCCGCCGCACGTGCGGCTGACGAGCTGCCAGAAGTGCTTCCGCACGCCCGACATCGACGTCGTCGGGACGACGACGCGCCACCTGACGTTCTTCGAGATGCTCGGGAACTTCTCGATCGGCGACTACTTCAAGCAGGGCGCCGTCCAGTTCGCGTGGGAGCTCGCGCGCGAGGGCTTCGGCTTCCCCGAGGACAGGATCTGGGTGACGGTGTTCGAGGGCGACGACGAGCTCGGCCTCGGGCCCGACGAGGAGGCGATCGCGGCCTGGGAGGCGATCGGCGTCCCGCGCGAGCGGATCGTCCTCTGCCCGCGGTCGGAGAACTTCTGGCAGGCGGGCCCGATCGGCCCGTGCGGCCCGTGCTCGGAGCTGTACCTGGACCGCGGGCTGGAGTTCGGCGAGCCCGACGACCTGCCGGGCGGCGACAACGAGCGGTTCCTGGAGTTCTGGAACCTCGTGTTCATGCAGTACAACCAGGACCCGGTCAACACGCTGACGCCGCTGCCCGCGCAGAACATCGACACGGGCATGGGCCTCAACCGGATGGCCGCGATCCTGCAGGGCAAGACGTCGGTCTTCGAGACCGACCAGTTCTGGCCCCTGATCCAGCTCGGCGAGGAGCTGACCGGCCGCCGCTACGGCGAGGAGCGGGAGGTGGACGTCGCGCTGCGCATCCTCGCCGACCACACGCGCGGGATGACGTTCCTGCTCGCCGACGGCGTCGTCCCGTCCAACGAGGACCGCGGCTACGTCCTGCGGCGGATCATGCGCCGGGCGGTCTCGCGGATGCACAACCTCGGCGTCGAGGAGCTCGTGCTGCCCCGCTACCAGGAGGTCGTCACCGAGCTCATGGGCTCCGCCTACCCGGAGATCGTCGAGCGCCGCGACGAGATCGCGATGTGGGCGACCGAGGAGGAGCGCGCGTTCCGGCGCACGCTCGAGCAGGGCACGAAGATGCTCCAGGAGATCGTCGCGCGGGCCAAGGAGCGCGGCGACGAGGGCGTCGGCGCCGAGGACCTCTTCCGCCTGCACGACACCTACGGCTTCCCGTACGACCTCTCGCGCGAGCTGCTGGCCGAGCAGGGCCTCGGCTCCGACGAGGCGGGTTTCGAGGCGCTCATGGAGGAGCAGCGGGAGCGCTCGCGCGTCGGCAGCGGCGGCAAGCGCCCCGGCGGCCTGGCCGGCTTCGAGACGCTGTTCGGCGACCAGGCCCGCGACCTGGCCCCGACCGCGTTCACCGGCTACGAGCGCCTGGAGGAGGAGACCGAGGTCGTCGCGCTCGGCGCCGACGACGGCCGCGTCGCGGTGAAGCTCGCGCGGTCGCCGTTCTACGCGGCCGGCGGCGGCCAGATCAGCGACACCGGCGTCATCGAGTGCGCCGACGGCGACTGCCGCGCGAAGGTCGTCGACGTCGTGCGCGTCGGCGACGACCAGGCCGTCGTCGTCGAGCCCGAGACCGGCTCGCTGAAGCCGGGCGAGAAGGTCGTCGCGCGCGTCGACCGGGCCACCCGCATGGCGACGATGGCCAACCACACGGCCACGCACCTCCTGCACGCGGCGCTGCGCCGGCGGCTGGGCACCCACGTCCGCCAGGCCGGCTCCTACGTCGGCCCCGACAAGCTGCGCTTCGACTTCACCCACAGCGCCGCGCTGACGCCGCAGGAGCTGCGCGACGTCGAGGACCAGGTGAACGCCTGGATCGTCGAGAACTGGCCGGTCACGTGGCGCGAGACGTCGCTGGAGGAGGCGCGCGCCGCCGGGGCGATGGCGCTGTTCGGCGAGAAGTACGGCGAGCGCGTGCGGATGGTCGAGGTCGGCGACGGCTCGTTCTCGCGCGAGCTGTGCGGCGGCACGCACGTCGCGTCGACGGCCGAGATCGGCGTCTTCCGGATCACGTCGGAGACCTCGTCGGCGTCGAACGTGCGCCGCATCGAGGCCCTGACCGGCCCGGCGGCGATCGCGCTCCTGCGCCGCCACGACGCGCTCCTGCGCGAGGCGGCGGGCGCGCTGCGGACGCGTCCCGAGGACGTCCCGGCCAAGCTCGTCGACCTCCAGGCGAAGGCGAAGGCGGCCGCGCGCGGCAGCGCGAATCAGGCCGGCGCCGAGGTCGACGTCGACGCGCTCCTGGAGGCGGCCGAGGCCGTCGACGGCGCGCGCGTGCTGACGGCCCGGGTCGAGGCGGCCGACAACAAGGCGCTGCTCGCCGTGCTCGACCGGGTCAAGCCGAAGCTCGGCGACGCCGCCGTCGTGCTCGGCGCCGCCGGCGACGGGAAGGTCATGTTCGTCGCGTCGGTCTCGCCTGCGCTCGTCGAGCGCGGCGTGAAGGCCGGCGACGTCGTCCGCCTGGCCGCCCAGGTCACCGGCGGCGGGGGCGGCGGCCGCGACACGATGGCGCAGGCCGGCGGGCGCGACCCTGGCAAGCTCGACGAGGCGCTCGGCGTCGCGCGGGAGGCGATCGAGCGCGCGCTCGGCGCGTGAGCCGCGTCCTCGCCCTCGACTACGGCTCGGCCCGCTGCGGCGTGGCGGTCAGCGACCCGACCGGGACGCTGGCCACGCCGCTGGACGCGGTGACGCGCGCGAACACGCGGCGCGGCCTGGACCGGCTGGCGACCGTCGTGCGCGAGACCGGCGCCGAGCGGGTCGTCGTCGGGCTGCCGCTGTCGCTGTCGGGCCGCGACTCGGCGCAGACCGAGGAGGCGCGCGCGTTCGCGGCGCGGCTGGCGCAGCGGCTGGGGGAGGGGATCCCGGTCGAGCTGTACGACGAGCGCTTCACGACCCGCATCGCGCAGCGCTCCGGCGGCTCGCGCGCCTCGGAGGACTCGCGGGCCGCCGCGGTCCTGCTCGAGGACTGGCTGGCCGCCCACGGCGGGCACGCCGCCGAATGATCTAGCCTGATCCCTCCGCCGCAGGGGACCTGTGGCGAGTCCCCATGCCGTTGTTCCGCCGATCATCCTCCACCGAGCGCACCGCCGCCGAGCGCGAGCAGGCGCGGCTGGAGCGCGAGGCGCGCCGCCGCGGGATCACCGTCGAGGAGCTGCTCGCCGAGATGCAGCCGCCGGCGCACCAGCCGGTCGTGCCGCCGCCGGTCGCGCCCGAGCCCGAGCCGCCCGTTGTCGGCTCGCGGCCGGATAGCGACCTCGATCCGACAACGGCGGCGCGCGAGCCGGAGGCCGAGGCGCCCGCTCCGCAGCCGCCGGCCGCGCCCGCGCCGGCCGACGAGGAGATCACCTGGTTCGAGCCGGAGCCGCCCGCGCCCGCGGCGGAGCCGCCCGCGCCGGCGCCCGCGCCGCCTGCCGCCGAGCCGCAGCCGCCCGTTGTCGGCTCGCGGCCGGATAGCGACCGTGATCCGACAACGGCGCGCGAGCCGGAGCCGCCCGCGCCCGCCCCGGCGCCGAGCGAGCCCGAGC